>CALUWZ010000060.1 GCA_944324625.1 uncultured Mailhella sp.
GCCATGCTCCGTCATTTCATCGCCAAAGTGCACAATCAAAGAAGACTTGTGCGTCCGCGCATTATGATCTGCGTGCCCACAGGCATTACGCAGGTTGAAAAACGTGCCGTAAAAGAATCTGCTCTGAGTGCAGGCGCAAGGGAAGTATATCTTATCGAAGAACCCATGGCCGCAAGCATCGGTGCAAAACTTCCCATTCAGGAACCGACTTCCAATATGGTTGTCGATATCGGCGGCGGCACTACCGAAGTTGCGGTTATTGCGCTTTCCGGCATTGTTTATGCCCGCTCAATCCGTGTTGGCGGTGATAAAATGGATGAAGCCATTGCTGCATATATCCGCCGCAAATACAATATGCTCATCGGTGAAATTTCTGCCGAACAGATCAAAAAGAAAATCGGTTCTGCCTATCCCATGGAACCTGAACAGCAGCTGGAAGTCAAGGGCCGCGATTTTGTAACTGGCATTCCGCATACAATAGTTGTTACCAGTGAAGAAATCCGCGTGGCCATTTCCGAACAGGTGGAAGCAATTGTTCAGGCCGTGCGTGTTGCTCTTGAACAGACTCCCGCCGAACTTGCCGCCGATATCGTGGACAGAGGCATTGCCCTTACTGGCGGCGGGGCACTTCTGCGCGGTCTTGACGAAAGACTTCGTCAGGAAACCAATCTGCCTATTTTTGTGGTTGACGATCCTCTGTCAGCCGTTGTAATGGGTACGGGCATTGCTCTTGATAATTTGGATTTGCTCCGTGAAGTTTGCATTGACTAATTGATTTTTTTATATGCAGAATTCGGGTTGATTTTTTAATCGGCCCGAATTTATTTTTATTGGGTATTCATGAACGCAAGACGATTAATTGTTATCACGGTACTGCTTTTTCTGTTTTTTCTCGGAATTTACACATGGAATGAAAGAACGGGAAAATTTGATGTCATCAGCACCAATGTGGGCATTGAGGTGACCGGTTTTGTTTTGCGTTCCATTACGGCCGTTCAGACCGCTTTTACCGATACTTGGGATAACTACATTAACCTTGTCGGGGTAAAAGAAGAAAATGACAGGCTGAAAAATGAGCTTTTTAAAGTTAAGCAGGAGCTTGCTCTGGCAAAAGAGGAAAAAGCCGAGCTTGACAGGCTCAGAAAACTTGTGTCCATTGATTATCTGACGGAATGGAAATCCGTGGGCACGCGCATTTTGGCATGGCGTTTGGGCGCCAATGATTTTTTTGAAAGCTTTGTGCTTTCAAAAGGATTTTTCAGCGGTGCGAAGGTTGGAACTCCCATTATCAATGCCGACGGTCTTGTGGGCAGAGTGCTGAAGGCCGGGCCCTATACTTCCATTGCTTTGCTTCTGACCGATTCCGGAAGCAGTGTTTCCGTTATCAGCGAAAAGGGAAGAGTATCCGGCATTTTGCAGGGCAACGGCCACAATCAGCTTCTGTCCATGCGTTTTGTAAAGCAAAATGAAGAAATCAAACCCGGTGAGCGCATTATTACCAGCGGACTTGATTTGAGCTTTCCCAAAGGCATACCAGTAGGGGAAGTGGTCAGTGTGGAATACGGTTCCAACTCTATGCTTGATATTCAGGTAAAACCCTTGGTAGTTTTTGATAAATTGGAAGAGGTGCTTTTGCTGCAAAATCCTTTTGAACATATTCTGCCTGAAGGCAGTCCCGTGTATTCACCCAGACCCAATCAGATTTTTGCGCCCATTCAGGCTCCGCTCATTGTCGACCGTGATGAAGAAAACAAAAATTTTGCCAAAGCCTTCAATGAACAGGTTAATGCCGACGGAGAAAACTGAGCATGGTATTTTTCAATATTGCTTGGTGGGCTTTGTATGTTGCATTGGCAGTTTTTTGTCAGCGTTTTACCGTCGGCGTTGATTTTCTTTTGCCGGGAATTATTGTTGCTTTGCAGGAAAGAAAAGTTTTGCAGTTTGCGGGCGTGTTTCTTGTTTTTATTATCATTCAGGAAGGCATAGGCACCATGCCGTTCGGCAATGTGCTTTTGTGGTATTTGCTTGCCATTGTGTTTTTTTATGCATGGCAGTGGTTTTTTGAGGTGGAAAGCTTTACTTTTATTCTGCTTCTCAGTGCTGCCCTTGCTGTTTCCCATTACTATATTGTAGCAGTGCTTGCCAATATTCAGGACATTTATATCAATTACAAAGCATTGCAGGATGAGAGCGTTTACCAGATGTTTCTGACGCCTGTTTTGTGGCACGCCATTAACTATTTACGGCGCGGAGTTCGCAATGTCGCACAAAATTGAAACAAAAAACTATGAACCGCCCCGCATGGGGCTTCTGCTTCTGCAGTTTGCCATAGCGTTTTTGTTTGTGGTTTTCTTTGCCCGTTACTGGTATCTGCAGATTCACAGGGGAGAGGAGTTTGCCCGACTTTCTTTTGAAAACAGAACCAAAATTGCCCGTATTGACGCTGCCCGCGGTGAAATTTTTGATAAAAACGGCGTGCCTCTTGCCGAAAACTATATAACCTTTGCCATTGCCATTGTGCGGGAAGATACGCCTGATGTGGATGCCGCTTTGGCTCAGATCAGCGAATGGACCAATACCTCCTATGAGGAATTGGTCGAAAAATACAATAAAAACAAATATTACGTCCGTTCCTTTGACCCGATTATCATAGTTGCCGATTTGCCTCTTGAACTTATTGCTCCAATACAGTCACAGCTTTATTTGTGGCCGGGCATACATATTGTTCCCAAGGCAAGACGCCATTATCCGCAGAAAAATACTGTAGCGCATATTATGGGCTATGTGGCTGAAGCGACCAAAGAAGAACTGCAGGAAGATGAAAATCTGAGCCTTGGCGATATTGTCGGCAGGCAGGGGTTGGAACTTATGCTTGAAGACAGGCTCAGGGGAAAAAAAGGCGCTGCAGCCATGGAAGTGGATGTTTTCGGACGTTCTCTGCACAGGGAAGTTATTTCGCCTGCCTATTCCGGAGAAAATATTTATTTGTCCATTGATATTGAACTGCAGAAAAATATTGAACATATCATGCAGAATCAGGCCGGTTCCGTGATCGTTATGAATCCCGACACCGGAGCGCTTGACGCATTGGTGACACTGCCTTCCTATGACAATAATCTTTTTGTGACGGGTTTTTCCAGAAAAGAATGGGATGCTGTCCGTCTTCATCCCCGTTATCCTTTGCAGAACAGAACCATTCAAAGCATGTTTCCGCCTGCCTCTGTCTGGAAACTGCTTATGGCGGGAGCTTTGCTTGAAAAAGGGGTTGATCCGCGGGATACGGTTTTCTGCAGCGGCGTGTTCAAGCTCGGCAACAGACAGTTCCGCTGCTGGAGCAAATACGGGCACGGCAATGTGGATATGAAGCATTCGCTCATGTATTCCTGTGACGTGTATTATTATGAAAAAGCCCTTGATCTCGGCATTGATTATATAGCCGATTTTGCCAAAAAATGCGGTTTCGGCAGAAGAACGGGCATTGAGCTTCCGCATGAAGCAAGCGGAGTAGTGCCCGACAGGGAATGGAAACTGAAAAAAATCGGCGAACGCTGGCAAAACGGCGATACCGTGAATCTTTCCATAGGACAGGGCTTTATGCTGGTAACCCCCATTCAGCAGGCTGTATATATCAGCTCTTTGCTGAACGGAGGAAAATTGCTTAAACCGCAATTGATTAAAGATGCGGAGCCTGAAATTATGGGATATACGCCCATATCTCCCGAGCACTGCAAACTGATAGCGGATTATATGTTTGCCACGGCCAACGAGTCGCGCGGCACCGCAAGAATAATTAAAACCGAAGGCGTGCATACGGGCGGAAAAACAGGAACTGCCCAAGTGGTAAAAATTAAAATGCAGGGTGACAGACGCAAGAAAAACCATGAAATGGATTTTAAAGAACGTGACCATGCATGGCTTGGCGCCTATGCGGAAAAAGACGGACGCCGTTACGTTATTGTGACAATGCTTGAACACGGCGGCGGCGGGTCTTCTGCTGCGGGCCCTGTAACCCGTGATATCATCAAACTTTTGTTTCCCCCCGAAAACACGAAAAAATAATCAGCAAAAGGCATAACAGCGGAGAAATACATGAAAGTTTTCAATACGCCGAACAAACGCATGTTTCTGGATATGAACTGGGCACTGTTTATTACGGCAATTGTTATTTTTTCTGTGGGCTTTGTAAATTTGTATTCCGCAAGCAGCATACGTCTTGAAGACGGCATTACCCATACGCCTTTTTACGAACGCCAGCTTATGTGGGGAGGCATCGGGCTTGGTCTTATGTTTGCCGTTATTCTTATCAATTACAAAATCTTGGAGCGATTGGCTTCGCCGTTTTATTTTTTTGTCTTGTTTCTGCTTATTCTTGTGCCTGTTTTCGGGAAAACCGTGTACGGAGCCCAGCGCTGGCTGGATTTGGGGTTTTTCAGTCTGCAGCCCAGCGAGTTTGCCAAATTTTCCGTTTTGCTCATGGGCGCCAAATACCTTGCCAAAGACGGAGAAACCTTGGGCTGGGTTCGGTTGTTTAAACTGCTGTTTATAGGGCTTGTTCCTTTTGCTTTGATTGTAAAGCAGCCTGATTTAGGCACAGGATTGACCGTACTTTTTCTCATCGGCGGCATGGCGCTTTTTCATGGCATTAAATGGAAAGTCCTGCGTATCTGCCTTGTGATTATTCCTTTGACTTTGCCGCTCAGCTGGTTTGTTCTGCATGATTATCAGCAGGAACGCATTTTGACTTTTCTGGACCCCAGCCGTGACCCCAGAGGTGCAGGCTATCATATTATTCAGTCTCAGATTGCCATAGGTTCGGGTGAACTTTTGGGAAAAGGTTTTCAGGAAGGCACACAGAGCCAGCTTCGTTTTCTGCCGGAAAAACATACGGATTTTGCCGTTGCCGTTCTCGGTGAAGAGTGGGGTTTTGTGGGCAGCGTGGGGGTAGTTGTAATTTTTTGCTTTTTTTTATTTTGCATTTATAGTACAATATGTGAAGCGCGTGACAGATTCGGCAGCACGCTTTGCGCGGGAATATTCTTTTATTTTTTCTGGCAGGTAATGGTCAATACCGGAATGGTGGTGGGGATCATGCCTGTTGTGGGCATTCCCCTGCCGTTTATCAGTTACGGCGGTACGGCCATGATGGTCAACTGCATTCTTATCGGCATTGTGCTCAGTGTTTCCATCAATAGATTTGTGTTTAAAGCATAGAGGAGCGTTATATGGCTAAAGACGAAATTAATGCATTCATGGGTGCGGGAACGTATTTTACCGGCAAGCTTAAATTTCAGGGGTCTGTCCGCATTGACGGTGAATTTGTCGGTGAAATTGAGTCCGAAGGAGTGCTTTTGCTCGGCAAAGACGCCAAAATCGAAGGTACCGTCAATGTCGGTGAAATGAGTCTTTCCGGTAATTTTACCGGAGAAGTCACTGCCAAAAAAAATGTGACCATTCACCGCGAAGGCGTGCTTAAGGGAAAAGTGCAGTGTCCGTCCCTCGTTGTTGAAGACGGTGCCATTCTTGACGGCACTATTCAAATGATTAAAAAAGATGCGGAAGTCTGATACTTAGTGAAGAAAAGTACTTTTTTCATTTTATTGACACAAGTGAAAAAAAATTATATTTTGGCAGAAGAAATTATTTTTTGGCTATTTAAAGGGAAAAGCTATGAGCATAAGTCTTGATATTACTTTTTTTATCCAATTGGTTAACTTTTTGATTTCATTGTTTATTATCAATGTACTTATCATCAGGCCCATCCGTTCCAATATGGCCCGCAGAAAAGCTATGATTGATGCCGATACGGAAAGTGCGGAAAGTTTTGCAAAAAAAATGAATGCCCAATACGCGGAATATGAAGAACGTATTGCCAAAGTCCGTTCCCAGATCGCCGAACAGCGTGAGTCAGTCAAAACAAGCGCGGAAGAAAGTGCCCGTACCGCTCTTTCCAAAGCCAACGACGAAGCCCGTGCCATTCGTCAGGAATCTGCTCAAAAAATTCAAAAAGAAAGTAAAGAAGCTTTGGAAGCCCTGCAGGCTGATGTGTCTTCCTATTCCAAAGAAGCATTGGCAAAAATTTTAGCATAATCAAAGCTTGGGAGAGTGACGTGAAATATCTTGGTTCATTTGCATTGGCTGTTTTGATGTGTGCATGCGCCGATTTTGCCTATGCCTCTGACGGCCACGGCCTGCCTTGGGGCAATTTTGCTCTTAGAATGCTGAACGTGGCAATTTTTGTGGGTATTCTGTGGTATGCCGGCGGCAAACTGGTGAAAGGATTTCTCGCAAAGCATCAGGCTCAAGTCAAAGAAGAGCTTGAAACCGCAAAAGACTTGAAGGAAAAAGCAGAAAAGAATTTGTCACTGGCGGAAGAAAAACTCCGTTCCGTTGAAAGTGAATGTGCCAGACTTCTTGAAGACGGCAAAAAGCAGGCCGAAGCCATTAAAGCAGGCATAATCGCAGATGCGGAAAAACAGGCCGCACGCATTGTAGAACAGGCCAAATTGGCTGCCGAACAGGACGTAAAAAACGAAATTCAGAAAATTAAAGCCCAAATGGCTGAAGAAATTGTTTCTTCCATGGAAAAAGAAATTGTGTCCCGTCTTGATAAAGCCGAACACAATGCTTTAATAGAAAAATCCTTATCAAAGGTAGTGTTCTCATGATTGGTAATGCAGTATCAAAGCGTTATGCAGGTGCACTTTTCAGTATCGGAAAAGATAAAAATCTTTTGGAAAATTTTTCCGAAACCCTGCAGACCCTTGCAAGTGCTGTTGAAGAAAATGCACAATTGAAAGAGTTGGTTCTTAGTCCTGTAATTGCTCAAGAAGAAAAAAAATCTTTGATAATGAGTATTCTCGGACTTTGTCAGGCAGGCGACATAGAAAAGAGCTTTTGCTCTCTGCTGGCCGACAAAGGCAGGCTTTCCCTTATTCCTGCCATTGCCGCCGACTTCAAAGCCATGCTTGATGAAGCAAAAGGCATTGGCCGCGGCCTTGTTACCACGGCAATTGACCTTGACAATGACAAAAAGGCTGAGATCCTGTCTCAGCTTGAAAAACAAACTGGTCGCAAGCTTGAACTTTCCTATGCGGTCAATTCCGATATTTTGGGCGGCATTATCCTGAAAGTCGGTGATATCGTATATGATGCAAGTCTGCGCGCACAGCTTGATAACCTCAGAGAATCCATCAAGAGGGGTGAGTAGGCCATGCAAATAAAGGCTGAAGAAATTAGTAAAATCATTGAAGAACAGATTCGTAACTATGACCAGCGTGTCGAAATGAGCGAAACCGGTACCGTTCTTTATGTCGGTGACGGTATTGCCCGTGTATACGGTGTTCAGAATGCCATGGCCATGGAGCTTCTTGAGTTCCCTGGTGGTGTTATGGGAATGGTTCTTAACCTTGAAGAAGACAACGTCGGTGTTGCGCTTCTCGGCAGTGACAGCGGAATTAAAGAAGGTGACCC
This sequence comes from uncultured Mailhella sp., assembly GCA_944324625.1. Lineage (GTDB taxonomy): Bacteria > Desulfobacterota > Desulfovibrionia > Desulfovibrionales > Desulfovibrionaceae > Taurinivorans. The sequence goes on from CALUWZ010000060.1 coordinate 7,471, forward strand.
CGTAAAGCGTACGGGCAAAATCTTCTCTGTTCCTGTCGGCGAAGCTGTTACCGGCCGCGTGCTGAACCCGCTCGGTCAGCCTTTGGACGGTTTGGGACCTGTTGAAGCAACAGAAACCCGTCCTGTTGAGCTTAAAGCTCCCGGACTTATGTCACGTAAAAGCGTTCATGAGCCTATGGTAACAGGCATCAAAGCCATTGACGCCATTACGCCTATCGGCCGCGGCCAGCGTGAGCTTATCATCGGTGACCGTCAGGTAGGCAAAACCGCTGTTTGCGTTGACGCTATTTTGGCTCAGAAAAATACTGATGTACACTGCTTTTACGTAGCCATCGGTCAAAAGGAATCAACTGTTGCGCTTGTTGCGGAAAAACTCCGCCAGCACGGTGCAATGGAATACACAACCATTATTTCTGCTTCTGCTTCTGAATCAGCTCCGTTGCAGTATATTGCCGCTTACGCCGGCTGCACCATGGCAGAATATTACAGAGATAACGGCAAACATGCTCTTATTATTTATGACGACCTTTCCAAACAGGCCGTTGCATATCGTCAGATGTCACTTCTTCTTCGCCGTCCTCCGGGACGTGAAGCTTTCCCCGGTGACGTTTTCTACCTGCACTCACGTTTGCTTGAACGTGCCGCAAAACTTTCCGATGAACTCGGAGGCGGTTCTTTGACTGCTCTTCCTGTTATCGAAACTCAGGCAGGCGACGTTTCCGCATATATTCCCACCAACGTAATCTCCATTACGGACGGTCAGGTATTTCTTGAATCCAACCTTTTCAACGCCGGTATCCGTCCTGCTATTAACGTTGGTATCTCTGTTTCACGCGTTGGCGGTGCTGCACAGATCAAAGCCATGAAGCAAGTGGCAGGCACCCTGCGTCTTGACCTTGCCCAATACCGTGAAATGGCAGCTTTTGCACAGTTCGGTTCAGACCTTGATAAGGCAACCAAGGCTACTCTTGACCGCGGTGCAAGAATGACAGAACTTCTTAAACAGCCTCAGTATCAGCCGATGCCGACTGAAGAACAGGTAGCGTCCATTTTTGCTGCTGCCCGCGGTTTTCTCGATGATATTGAAGTTAAAGATGTCCTTCCTTTTGAAGCAGGTCTTTTGGAAACTTTGCGTACGGCCAAAGCTGACATTTTGGCTGATATCCGTGAACGTCAAAAAATTGATGATGATTTGGAACAACGTTTAAGTTCCGCCATTAAAGAGTTCAAAGCATCTTTTGTGGCACGGGGGTAATCTATGCCTTCCTTGAAAGATGTTAAACTGCAAATAGCCGGTGTCAAAAAGACAAAACAGATCACCCGTGCAATGGAAATGGTTGCTTCTGCCGGCTTACGTGGTGCACAGCAGAGAATAGAACGCTTTCGTCCTTATGCGAATAAGTTTAATTCCATGCTGTCTGACTTAGCAGCACGCACCGAAGGGGCGGGCCATGCCCTTTTGGAAAACCACGACAACAAGAAAAATGTGCTTATTTTGCTCATTACTTCTGACCGTGGTTTGTGCGGTGCCTTTAATGTTAATTTAATCAATGCTGCTTTGAAATTGGCAAAGGAAAAAGAATCTGAAGGAAAATCCGTTTCCTTTATCTGTGTCGGCCGCAAAGGCCGTGATGCCGTAAGGAAAACATCTTATCAAATTCTTTCTGCCATGACTGATGTTATGGGAAGTCTGAATTTCCATGTTGCGGTTCAGCTTGGAAATACCGTTTCCCATTGCTATACAGAATACAATGCTGATGAAGTGTATTTGGTTTATAGCGAATTTGTAAGCATGTCCCGTCAAGTGGCGACGAGCATGCCGCTTCTTCCCATTGTTCCTTCCGGAGAAAATTCCGAAGGATCCGGGGTTGAATATATTTACGAGCCAAATGTTTCCGTTTTGCTTGCCGAGCTTTTGCCCCGCTATCTGAATGTTCAGATTTACCGTGGTCTGCTTGACAACTTTGCCAGTGAAAACGCCGCTCGTATGTTTGCTATGAACAATGCAACCAATAACTGTGACGAAATGATTGGTTCTTTGACCTTATTGTTCAACAAAACAAGACAGGCTGCGATTACCAACGATCTCATGGATATTGTAGGCGGCGCAAATGCGTTGCAAAGCCAGTAAGTAGGAGCTTTGAAGTATGACAGGTAATAAAGGTCATATCGTACAGGTTATCG
>CALUWZ010000061.1 GCA_944324625.1 uncultured Mailhella sp.
ACCACGTTAAGTTCCGAAGAGCTGTCAGCTCTTTCCAAAGCGTTTAAACTTCCTGCCGAGGTGCAGGACGGCATGCAGCAGGTTTTGGCTTCTTTTGACAAAAATAAGGCATTGTCTTCCGAACAGGTGGATGCCGTATTTAAGGAAGCCAAGGCTCTTTTGGAAAGCCGCAGCGAAAATTTTAAGACCGTGCAAAAGAGTTTGGAACAAAATCTGAAGCCTCTGCTGGAAACGGCCCAAAAGCGCGAAGCCGAAGAACGGCGTGCACTCATGCGTGAAAACAGGGAAGTTCTTCAGTCCAAGACTGTGATTGAAGATACTGTTATTTCCAATGTGCTCGGCGAGCAGCTTAACCGCACTACGGTAAACGGCAGACTGCTTTCCGAAAAGGAAGGACAAAACAAGTCCGCACAGCCCAATATCGACATAAATCAAAAGGCAGCAGGCTTGGAACAGGAAAACATGCTTTTTGCCAAGGTTCGGACGGAGCATGAAGCGGAAATTAAGGCGCAGAACAGATTCTTTGAGGCCAAGCAGGAAGAAAAGCTGCAGGCAGAGGAGCTTGGCGAACGGTTTAATACTTATGAAACCGTACGGACTGCACAAAGCAATCTGAACGGAAGGGAAGAATTTTCCCGTCATTCCTTTACGGATTTGAAAGGCGGCGAACAGCTTGCCGCCAGTTTTGCAGGCAGTCAGAACGTGCCGTCAAATGCCGTATTTGATGTGAACAGTGTAAGATTTGCCGATTATGCTCCCGATATCCGCACTCAGGTGCAGGACAGCATGCTGACCATGATGAAAAACGGAGCGCGGCGTTTGGAAGTTTCTCTGAATCCTGTGGAGCTCGGCCAAATGGCTGTGGCCCTGACCATGAAGAACGGGGAAATTAATGCCGTTATTCAAGCGGAAAAAGCCGAAAGCGCTTCCCTCATCAGCCAGCAGATTGAAGTAATCCGTCAAGAGCTTGAGAATCAAGGCTTTAAGGTTCAGAATATAGATGTTGAAGTAGGTTTTTCCAATTTTGCGGAAGGCAACAGCAGCCACAGCTGGGAAGGCATGCAGCAGCATAACAATGAACAGGCATTTAGGGAAAATGTTCAGAATCTCAGCTGGTTGCGGGCATTAAGCCGTAAGGTTTCCCAAGATGAAAGCACTTTGGCACACAATATGCAAAATATAGGCAGTATAGTGGCCGCAAGGGAAAATAATTCCATGCAGGGCCTGCACATTATTACCTAGTGAGATTTTGTTATGAGCAACTTAAGCGGAAGCACGGCATTAGACAGTGTTTATGGAAATTCAGGAAACACCACTTCCATAAGCAATGATAATTCCACCTTGGATAAGGAAGCTTTCCTCATGCTTCTGGTTACCCAGTTCCAGTATCAGGATCCGCTTAATCCTATGGAAGACAAGGAATTTATTGCTCAGCTTGCTCAATTCTCTGCTTTGGAACAATCCATGCAGACCAATGAAAACATTACCCAGCTGATGAATCTCACAGCCCAGCAGACTTCCATCCATATTACCAATTATATCGGCAAGGAAGTTTCAGCAAGAGGATACGGCATCAGCAAGGAAGGGGAAAATGTTTCCCTTATCCAATTTGCAGGTTCCGAAGAAATGGCCTCCTGCGTTATCAATATTTTGGATGCCTCCAACAACATTGTGCGTACAGTGGATCTCGGTTCCCAAGCTGCAGGTATTCACGATTTCGTATGGGACGGCAAGAAGAGCGACGGTTCCGAAGCTCCCGACGGTACCTATACGGTTTCTCTTTCAGGCAAGAATGCCAAGGGTGAGCCTGTTTATATCGACACTTCCGTTTCAGGCCGCGTTACGGGCACAAGCTCTTACAACGGCGAATATTATCTCAGCCTTACGGGCGGACGTGTGGTTCTGCTCAGCAACGTGCGCGAAGTTTTGGAATCTTCTTCATCCTCCGCGACTCCCGGCAAGGAATATATCGGAACCGAAGGCAATGATTATCTGGAAGGCGAAGAAGGCGCAGCCGATACCATTTCCGCAGGCGCAGGCAACGATATTATTTTGTATGACAGCTTTGACAAGCTTGCGGACGGCGGCGAAGGATTTGACTTCCTTCTGGCTGACGGCGATCTGCAGGACAATTACAAGAATATCGAAGCTGTTATCCGCGGCGCGGACGCCAAGAGCATACAAAGCTACAACGCCCTGACAAGCCTTGGCATAACCGTTACCGACGGCAAGCTTGATATGACAGCCGCAGGCTGGAAAAACAACTGGCAAAGCTCAGGCAAGAACCAGTGGAGCTATACGGGCGATAAGAAACTGACCATTGAAGTTTTGGATACTTCCATGATCATTGAAGATCCCGAAACTCCGGAAACCCAAAGCGCAGGCCTGCAGACTGTTCAGGCGGCGGCAGCTCCCCAAAACATGGCATTCAGTCAGGCATTGGCTGACGGGCTGAGAAATTCCGCTCCCGTTCAGGGCACAGTTCAAACATTGAAGCAAAAAGCATCAGAAACCATCAATAAGTATATGAAGGGCTTGATAAGCCAATAAAACAAAAACATCTGTCTGAGGGGACAGATCGGATATTATAAGGCAAGGAGAATTTTTATGAGCGTAACTTCAACATTATGGACAGGCGTTTCCGGTCTTTTGGCTCACGGCGAAAAGATGAACGTAGTCGGCAACAACATTGCCAACGTGAATACCGTAGGTTTCAAAAGCCAGCGCATGGACTTTGCGGATTTTGTTTATCAGGATGCCCACAGTGTGGCAGGCCCCACTCAAATCGGCCGAGGCGTTAAGATCGGTACCATTATCGGCAACTTTGCCCAAGGCGCTTTTGAAAGCACCACCAATGCAACCGACCTTGCCATTGAAGGCCGCGGATTTTTCCAAGTGCAGGCCGTAGGTTCCGACGAAACCTATTACACCCGTGCAGGCAACTTTACTTTTGACAAGGAAGGTTATCTGAAAGATCCCAACGGCTATGCCCTGCAAGGCTGGAGAATCGACAATTCAGGCGGCGTCATGCAGGCAACGGGCGGCAATGCCATGCAGGTTAATGCAAATAAAGGTTCTACTTCCCCGATTAAAGGTTCAGGCGTTCCCACTGATATTCAGCTTGATACCTTTACCGTATTTCCGCAGCAAACCACGAAAATGGATTTCAAGGTTAATCTGCCCAAATCAGGTGCGGACAATGCAGTCAATACGTCCAACCCCTTTGCTGCACTTTTTGATCAATGGAACGGCAATGAAGCGGAACGTGCGGACAATGTTCCTCCTCTTCCGCAGACTTCCTATGCCGAACAGACAACCATGCAGATTTATGATGAAGCAGGCGTAAAACATACCATTACCGTATATTTCGATAAAGTTTCCTCCACCGATTACAAAGGCGGAAATTCAGGCGAAGAAGTATGGGAATACATTGTGACCATGGACCCTGCCGAAGACAAGCGTCAGTTCTTTGATGAAGCAACGGGCGAACTTAAAAAAGTAAACGAAACTTCCGCAGGCGGTCTGCTTATGGCAGGCACTCTGACCTTCAACTCCGCAGGTGCGGTTGTGAACCAAACAGCTTATACTTGGGGCGGAACCCTGAATGCCGAACAAAATCCGGAAGCATACGAACCTGTTCCCGACCCTGCAGGCGGTCTTGAAGACAAGCAGGTAATTAAGCTTGATCCCACAAATCTCGCCAACTGGCAGCCCGCTCCCGTATCTAGCAACGGTTATCCCATTGTCGTGCCGAACTTCAGCGGTATTTTGGACGCTCAAACCTCAGGCACGCAAAACGGTGCAAAATACAATACGGAAATCAACTTCGGCCTGCGCGCCAGCAATTTGTCCCAGCCTTGGTCTTCCATGGGGTCTTTGGCAGATTTGAACGTTGACCCTTACATGTACAACGCTGGCTACAAAGCAAACGATGAAACAACAGGTCCGGAATATATTAAATTGAACAGTACATACAACGGTGCCACCGAAGAAAAATGGCTCCCCCATACCGGACGTTATGAAATTGATGCAACCAAAGCAAAATGGGGTGCTCTGGGCGGTGCAGGCCTGACCCTTTTCAATAATATCCAGACAGACCTGCAAAATACTTCAGGCGTACCTGCCATTGATGCAACAAACTATATTTTGGCTTTGGAATTAAACGGCGTTGAAAGCATTACCTTCAAGGCTGACGAACTCGGTCTCGGCGTTCCTAATCAGGATATTACGCTGAATTTGAGAACAGGTGCCTATACCGATGCCGCAGGAGCTCCCATAGCCGATCCCAATCTTACGGCAGGTTTTGACGAAGCCGCTCATTATGCGGACATTGCAAATAAAGTCAATGCGGCATTAAATAATTCCAGACCCAAAAACTTGTATCTTTATCAATCAGCAACCCCTGCCGATGCTAACCTTTTGGCAGACTTCAACGAACCCGTAATTATTGAAGCCTATGCCTCCACCAACCTTGACGGTGCGTTTTCAAGTTCCAACGCCCAAAACGGCTACGGTTTCGGCGACCTTACCAGCTGGAACGTAGATGCGGACGGCATTCTGCACGGCGTATACTCCAACGGCGTGACCCTGCCCCTCTGGCAGATCACCATGTATGATTTCACCAATACCCAAGGCCTGCGCCGCGAAGGCAATAACCTGTATTCCGAAACGCTGGCTTCAGGATATCCCAAACAGGGCGCCGCAGGCAATACAGGGCTCGGCAATATTTCAAGCTATACCCTTGAACAGTCCAACGTCGACCTTGCCACGGAATTTGTATACATGATCTCCACACAGCGCGGTTATCAGTCCAACAGTAAAATGATTACCACGGTTGATACCATGCTTGAAACCGTTATCAACATGAAGCGGTAAAAAGCTTTACAGAATAATTTTCCTTGCATGTCTCGGGTTTCCCTCAGCCCGAAATTTCGCCCCCTTTCCCTCAAGGGGGCTTTTTTATTGGGAAATTACTTGGCGGGAGAAAGAAAATTATAAACTTTGGGGCTGTAAATTTTTTACATGGATAATTTGGTAACGATAATTCGGCAAAATTGGGTAATTTTGGGAAAAGGAAAGGGCGAATAAATGAACGAGATTGTTTTTTTCTTTGTAGCCTTTAGCGACAATAAACCACCTGCTGTGCAGGTGGAATTAAAAATCTTTAGATACAAGACTGTCCTCCTTTGGTATACACTTGTTGTGTTCGCTAATGATAACCAAAGGAGGACAGTGTTTTTAATTTAAAATAAAACTAATATGTAATAATTGGGGTGTATTTTAAATTTTTTATTATAAAATCAATTGGTTGAGTTGTTTTTTTAATTCTTTTCTTTTGATTTACGGCGTTTCACCCTTTGGAGGCGGAAACGTCAGTTTCCTGCCGAAAAAGTGTGAAACAGGGGGTATTGCTCGGGTTTCCAAAGGGTAAGAGCAAGGGGGATTTCCCCCCTTAAGCTTACCCTTTGGTCGGGTTCAAGGGGTGAAGCCCCTTGTAAAGGTTTTATAGGATTTTATCGTATAATTATGACAGTTATATGAAATAAAAACTTTTATGTTATAAAAATAATGTAATTTCAGCACTAGCCAAAATAAGCTGCTTTAGCAGCAGCTTGTGAATGTAATGCGATTGGCGAACACTTCAAAACGCCTTTAGGCGTAAGCCAGTACCATGTCCTTACAGGGCTGGAGAAAACCATCGCCTGAGGCGGTTTTTTTATCTGAATAAATTAAACCAATTTGACCGTTTAATTTTCCATTCGTCATTTTCTTTAACAACTGTATAATTAACAGTCACAGTGCTTGCAGGGATTTTTCCGCCAAGTTCTTCTAGCATGGCTTTTTGGCGTTCTTCGTCTGTTTTAAGATTTGGATTTAATGCGGTCTTGAATCCGGCCTGCAAAATTTTTCCGAGATCGGGAATTTCCTGATTTGCTTTGACGGCTGCGGTATTGCCCTCTTCCTTTGCTTCAAGAATTTCAACTTTCGCATTGGCAAAAAAATCTTTCAGCATGGGGTCCTGCAAACTTTTCTGGCTTTTTTTGAATTCTTCCAGCGTAATTCGCTGTTGGTCTTCACTGCATAAATAGCTGTAAGCTTTTTCGGCGTCACCTTTGTATTGGGCTGTGATAAAGCTGCTGACTGTTTCGGACGGATTTTCGGTTCCGCAGGCTGTAAGCAGAACCAATGTTAAAACCAGATGCAGAGGGATAATTTTTTTTAGCATGCTGACCTCGCAATGTGGTGCAATTATTGAACAGGGTATCGGATTTTCCACTGTCCGTGTTCTTTTACAAGAAAATAGGTGACAAAGGATTTGACAAAGGGGCTGCGTCCATTAAGGGATTTGGCCAGTACTTCGTGCCTTTTTTCGTGTTTTTCTGCAAAGATGCCGTTTTTGTGGGCCTGATTGCAAAGAGTATAAACGGTTTTGTGATCAAGAATGTCTTGTTCTGCAATAACGACGGCAGCATTTTGGTTTTCGGTAACATCTTTTATGGTAAATGCTGCCTGTTCATAAAACGGTCTGAACAAAGGATCGTGATAATCAAAATTTTTTTCTTTAAATGAAACAATGCCATTGGCTGTTTGGTCGTTTTTGCAGATAAGTTTATAGGCTTCTTCAATTTTGCCCTGATACAGCAAGGTGATATAGGAGGAAACTGCCGACCGCGGAGTTTGCTCATCCCCGCAGGCAGCAAGCATAAAACAAAGCAGAAGTACAGTGTATATTTTTTTCATCATAGGGTGCTGTGGTTAATGTTATTGCAATAACTAATTATTATATAATACTTCTCTGTATGGCAAGAAGAATTTTTCGGCACTTTAATTTGCTCTGTGTTTTGAAGAAAGCGGCGCATTGCGCGGGGAAGAATTTTCTTGTTTGAAATATTCAGGCAATAAGCTGAGCAGGCATTTATCACAGATTTGTGTCTTGCGGCTAAAATCAAGCAGAATAATGAAACAGTGCTGTTTTGCAAAGATAAGCAGCGGCAGCAGAAAATTTCAGTTTTGAGGTGCTGTATTTTTTGGGTATTTTCGTTAGGTTTGGCAACCAGCAGTTTCTAAATAAAAAAAGTCCATACCGTTTGGTATGGACTTTTCAAAAGGGCTGTATCGATTCTTATTCTTCGCCGTCTTTTGCTTTGTCTTTGGACATAACGGTAAGAATGGAATAATCGCTTTTGAATTCAACGCGAACGCCTTCGGGAAGTTTGAGGTCGGAAGCGCGGAGGTTGGTGCCGAGATCAAAATCGGTAATGTCAACATCAACGATTCTGGGCATATCCTGAGGTTTTGCAACGAGCATAACTTCTTCGCGGTATACTTCCATTCTGCCGCCGGCTTTTACGCCTTTGGAGGTGCCTACAAAACGGAGGCGGACTTTTACTTTGATTTCTTTGTTAAGGTCAACACCGTAGAAATCAATGTGGGTAAAGGTGTTTTTTACGGGATGATACTGAGCGTCCCAAACAAATACAGGATGGGTTGTTTTGGTGCCGTTGTCATCAATTTCAAGATTGAAAACATTGGTACGGCCGACTTGTTCGTAAATTTTGTTGAGGGGGTTCAAGGCAACTTGAACATTGATATTTTTTCCATCGGGCGCATAGTACACAGCAGGTACAAGAGCTTCTTCACGCAAGCGACGGTTAGGACCTTTTCCAAGGGCATCACGTTTTTGCACGGAAAGGGTTTTCAATTCTGACATGGTATTCTCCTTAGTGTACTTGACGCCTCCATTGAGGCTTCATATATCTATGTAGTAGTATTAGTTAAACAAGGCACTTACGGATGCGCCGTCGTGAATGTTACGAATACTTTTTGCCAAAAGGCTTGCAATGCTTGCAACTTGGATTTTGGGGCATTTATCCATTTTTTCACCGAGAGGAATGGTGTTTGTTACAAGTACTGATTTGAACGGTGACTCATTGAGGCGTTCAATGGCCGGGCCGGACAAAACAGCGTGGGTTGCGCATGCGTGTACTTCGGTTGCACCGTTTTCAAGCAATACATTGGCGGCTGCACAAATGGTGCCTGCGGTGTCAATCATATCGTCGACCAAGATGGCGGTTTTGCCTGCAACGTCACCGATAACGTGGGTTGCGGTTGCTTGGTTTGGACGATCACGGCGTTTATCAATAATCGCAAGACCTGCGTTTACTTTTTTTGCAAAGCTTCTTGCTCTTTCCACACCGCCGGCGTCAGGAGAAACAATAACCAGTTCGCCTTTCAGGTGGGAGAGGCTGTTCAATAATACGGGGGCTGCATAAAGGTTGTCCACCGGGCAGTTGAAGAAGCCTTGGATTTGACCTGCATGAAGGTCAACCGTGACAACGCGCTGAGCACCTGCAACACTGATGAAGTCAGAAACAAGTTTTGCGCTGATGGGAGCCCTCGGGCTTACTTTTCTGTCTTGGCGGGCATAGCCGAAATAGGGGATAACAGCGGTAATGCGGCCTGCGCTGGCTCTTTTCAGGGCATCGAGCATGAGGCAAAGCTGCATGAGGTTGCTGTTGCTCGGGCTGCAGGTAGGCTGGATAACAAAGACATCCTGTCCGCGGACGCTGTCTATGATTTCAACACGAAGCTCGCCGTCACTGAATTCTGTGGTTAACGCATTGGTTATATGACAGCCGAGATGATCACAAATATCCTGAGCTAATTTCGGATTAGCGGTTCCGGTGAGAATTTTCATATCCCCGTACATGAGAAAATCCTTTTTTATCGTGTTGAACAAAAAAAAATGGCTGGGATGAGAGGATTTGAACCTCTGAATGGCGGAACCAAAACCCGCTGCCTTACCGCTTGGCGACATCCCAACAAATTACAGAAATGAACTTTACTACATGTTCTATATGATTGCAAGTTAAATTTTCAAAAAATTTAATTTTTTTCAATTCAACCTGTTGAAACCCGATATTTCCAATTTCGGAAAAATTCCTGTTTCTTCAGTTCGCGCACCGCATTTTCTGCATGGCTTTTTTCTTCAAAAAGTCCGTACAGGGAAGAACCGGTTCCCGAGAGGGAAGCATAAACCGCACCTTGGCGCAGCATTGTTTCCTTGGCTTTTCTCAGCACAATATATTCATTAAAAACAATGTCTTCAAAGTCATTTTGTGCCTTATGAAGGCCTGCCGGAAGCGAACGTGCTTTATTATCTTTAACCGCAGTGCTTGTCAACAGTTTTTTTTCGTCTGCCAATTTTTTAAAAGCCCAAGCCGTGGAGATTTTAATGTCAGGCATAACAAGGAGCAAATAATATTGACTTAAATCAGCAAGCTCAAACAACCCGCAGCATTATTTCTTATTACAATGCCGCAACGGCTG
>CALUWZ010000062.1 GCA_944324625.1 uncultured Mailhella sp.
CGTTGCGCACGCCTTGGGTAGCAAGCTTTTTATCCTGCAGTTCCTCTTTGTTTGTGGAATAGGCCACCATTTCGTTCATGTCAAAAATGCGTATGGATTCAATGCGCAGGCCGTGCATAAGGGAATTGACAACTTCGTCAAGCAGGCGGTACTGGTCGGGCTCGGACAATGTGACCCGCCCGGAAGCATAGGCAACAGGCAGGGTAAAACGCCTGAAAATCTGCTTATTCATGTTTTCCGCCAGCAAAAGCGCATAGGATTCCTGACTGTTTATCAGGCTGCTTCTGGTATTGGTGGCAATGAACACGGACAAAAAGATACTGAAAATTATGATCATGACAAAGGATATCCATGAAAAAAGCCGTGCCAGACCAAGGGTATGCGGACTTGCTTTTTTTTGGAATACCCTGTTTTTATTTATAATATTTTTTATATTGATAATAAAGCGCGAATACTTCATGGCTTTTGCCCGTTATTTTGTTTCAGCCTGTTCCGTCAGTTTTTCAAGGCGGGTTTTGACCAAAGCCTTGTTGGCATAAACGGGCAGGGCTTTTTCGTAATATTTCACGGCTTCTTCCCTGTCCTGCAGAATTTCAAGGCAAAAGGCCGCGTTATACAGGGCAATGCCCTTTTCTTCTTCTGTAAGTTCGTTGTATTTCAGGGCTTTTTTAAACATATTCACCGCTTTGCCGTATTCGTTCAGCGCAAAGCAGCCTATTCCCCTGTAATAATACAAATAGGCAAAATCCGCATCGCTTTGGCAAAGACCTATAACTTCGCCGAGCACGCGCTCCGCCTTTTTATACTGCATAGCATATTGATAATTTTTCACAATGTCAAAAAGCACAGCAAGTTTTTCCGCATCATCCACTTTTACGTTTTCAAGATAATAAAAATGGGCTTTTATGCATTTATCCCAGCTGCGGATATTTTTATAATAAGCCGTCAGCCTGTCATGAATGCGTATGCGCAGATCTTTTTCAAGGCCGTTAATCAGATAAGCAAGTTCCAGAATTTCGCCTGCTTCTTTAAAATACCCCATGTTTTTGGAAAGTTCGCTGCTTTTTTCCAGCAGATATACTTTTTCATAATGATTAAGCCCGTCATCGGTTAAAATACGCTTCAAAGAAACAATGACTTCCTTAAAATCACCGCCGGTAATTTTATTTTCAATGGCAGCATACAATTTTTCTTCATACTGCATGACAGCCTCATTGGCCGCAGCATGCAGGGGATTGAAAATAAACAAAAAACAATATAACAATGCGGTCAGACTTTTTTTCATGCAAACCATATCCGCCATACGCAGCAATTTGCCTGTTGCACAGGCTGTTTTTCCTTTTTTAACAAACTCTGCTTTTTTCGTAAACTGTTTCTTTCGGCAGTTAAATTAAAAAACCGATTTTCCATATCCTGCCCGATATTGACTGCTTTTTAAAATCATTGTATGAAACGGCATATTTTTTATTATACTGAATTATTTCAATACATTTATATTGAAAGGAAAAACGGCAATGCCTTCTAAAGAACCCTATCAAATAATTTTGGACGGATTTGACGGAATAGCCTATCTCGCGGATTTAAACACCCATGAACTTATTTATGTGAACAAGCAGCTGCAGGCACATATACAGGCAAAAGGCATAGAGGATTACCGGCAAAAAAAATGTTACGAAGCCCTGCAGGGACTGAAGGAACCCTGCCCTTTCTGCACCAATTCCATTCTTGCAGAAAACAAAATCTGCAACTGGGAACGCTATCATCCGCAGATAAAACGTTTTTTTGAACTCAAAGACTCCGTTGTGGAGCTTGACGGCAAAAAACTTCGTTTGGAGTTCGGCATTGACGTTACTGACATAAAACATTACGTGGACAGGGTTGAACAAAACTATACGCGGGAACAGCTTTTGGTCAGCTGCGCCAAAGTTCTTTGCTTGGAAGAAAATCTGGACTATGCTGTTGCCGCTATTTTGGAACAGTTAGCCCTTTTTTACAATGCAGACCGTTCCTATATTTTCGAGCTGAACAAAACAACAAACGAACTCAGCGCAACTCACGTATACATCAAGCCAAAAGTAAAGCCGTTCCGCAATATACTGTCATCCCAAGGCCAAAAAGAACTGCAGGAATGGCTTTTGCGTTTTCGCGGCCAAAATGAAGCCAATCTGCAAATTGTCAAAAAAGATTTAACCTGTTATCCGGCACTTCATGATGCCTATCTTGAACGGGATATCGAAAACCTGCTTATTCTTCCTTTGCAGACAGGGGATAAATTTTTCGGCATCATCGGACTTGACACTGTGCGCAGCAACACGCAAGACACGGATTTATTAAAAACCGCCGCTCTTTTTATCATTAACAATCTGCAAAAAATACAAACCATAACCAAGCTTAATTATCTCAGTGAAATTGACGAGCTCACAGGGGTTTACAACAGAAACAAATTCAATGCGGAAACCTATGCCCTGCGCGAAAAAAAAGAACCGATCGGCATTATTTTTATTGATGTCAACGGACTGAAAAAAATCAACGATACACTCGGACACAAAAAAGGCGACGAACTTCTGCAGCGCGTCGGAAATTTTCTGAAAAGCCTTTTTTCAGAGCGTATTTTCCGCATAGGCGGCGATGAATTCGTTATCTTGCTGAAAAATATTTCACGGCAATGTTTTGCCGACAAAATTATCCGCCTGCATGCTGCGCTGCAGAATGAAAGAAATATCAGTCTTTCCATCGGCGATTATTACAGCTCCGAAGAAATCATAGACGAAGTCCTGCATAAAGCAGATCAGATCATGTTTGAGCAAAAAAGAAAATATTACGAAAAAATACAATAAGCTGTCCTTCCTCCTGCTTCAGCGGCGTTTCTGTTTGTGCCTGCGTTCTGCGCCTGCGGCGGCCTGACGGAATGACGGAATAACATATTGACAGATTGTTTTCAGCCGTACTGCTTGAGCAAAACGGCTTTTCTTATTGCCGAAAACTGCAAAAAAAAGCGTTTTTGCCGCAACGGACAAAAACGCTTTGCACAGTTTCCTGCAGGAAATTTTTCCTGCTTTATTCTTCTTCGTCTTCGCCTTTGCCCGTGGGAACGGTATCGTAGCCTACCACGGTGGCATTGTCGTCAAGGCTGACAAGACGTATGCCCATGGTGGCGCGGCCGTAGGAACTGATTTCCTTCACGCCGAGACGGATAATTTTGTTGGTGGAGGTCAGCAGAATAAGGCTGTCTTCGTCGGTTACGGGAATGGAACCTATGACATTGCCTGTTTTCGGGCTGACTTTGAAGTTGATAATGCCTATGCCGCCGCGGTTCTGCACGCGGTACAGCTCCACATTGGTGCGCTTGCCGTAGCCGAGTTCGGAAATGCTCATAATTTCCGTTGTGGTGTCGCCGTCTTTAATCGGCAGGCAGCTGACCACTTCATCATTCTTTCTCAGGCTTATGCCCTTGACGCCTGACGCGCCCCTGCCCATGGCCCGCACGTCCTGACAGGAGAAACGGATAGCCATACCCATTTTTGTGGCAAGAACAATATTGTCGCTTTCCTCCACTTGGTGAACGGCAATAAGTTCGTCGTCATCCTTAATGCTGAGGGCGATCAAGCCGCTCTTGCGGCATTTTTCGTACAGGGCGGCGCTGGATTTTTTCACCATGCCGGAACGGGTTACAAAGAAGAAATGCTGATTTTCGGCAAATTCGCGAACGGTAAGCACATTGGCCACAAATTCTTCTTTTTCAAGAGGCAGAAGGTTGGCAATGTGCATGCCCTTGGCGGTGCGGCTTCCTTCGGGCACTTGGTAGACTTTGAGCTGATACATTCTGCCCTTGTTGGTGAACAGGCACAAATACTGGTGATTGGTGGTGGTGATGAAATCCTGCACAAAATCGTCATCGCCCGTATTAAGGCCTGCTATGCCCTTGCCCCCGCGCTTTTGCTGCTGATAGTTGCCGAGCGTGGTACGCTTGATGTAACCGCGGCGTGACAGCGTAATAACAACTTCTTCGTCGGGAATAAGGTCTTCAATGTCAATACCGGAAAGGGCTTCGCCCACCACTTCGGTTTTGCGTTCCGTGGCGTAGTTTTCTTTGATCATTGCCATTTCGTCGCGCATGACGCCGCGCAGAACTTCACTGTCTTCCAGAATGGACTTGAGGTAGGCAATAAGCTTCATAAGCTCGTCAAATTCTTCCTGCAGTTTGTCGTGCTCAAGGCCTGTCAGACGCTGCAGACGCATGTCCAAAATGCTTTGGGCCTGAATTTCCGTAAAGCCGAACCTGTCCACAAGGCCCTGCTTGGCTGTCTGCGGGGTTTCGCTGGCTTTAATCAACGCAACTATTTCATCAATAATATCAAGAGCTTTTAAAAGACCTTCCACAATATGCGCACGGGCTTCCGCTTTGTTCAGGTCATAACGTGAGCGGCGGATGATAACTTCCCTTCTGTGGTCAAGGAAGCACATGAGGGCAGATTTCAGATTGAACAAAATAGGCCTGTTGTTCAAAACCGCCAGCATATTGATGCCGAAGGAAGATTCCATAGGCGTATATTTATACAGGGCATTCATGACAAGATCGGGAATAGTGCCCCGTTTGAGCTCCACTTCTATGCGTATGCCGTTGCGGTCGGACAAGTCTTTCAGGTCGGAAACGCCTTCAATGCGTCTGTCATTGACAAGGGCGGCGATTTTTTCCACAAGGTTGGATTTGTTCACCGCATAGGGAATTTCCGTAATGACAATGGACTGGGTATTTTTGCCCCTTTCCTTTACTTCCATGCGGCCGCGCATTTTCACAATGCCCTTGCCCGTGCGGTAGGCGTCCACAAGGCCTTGGCCTGCGTAAACCTGTCCGCCCGTCGGAAAATCGGGGCCTTTTACAAACTGCATAAGCTCGTCAACCGTGGTGTCGGGGTCATTGATCAGCAGCAGCAGCGCGTCGCACAGTTCGCCGAGGTTATGGGGCGGAATATTGGTTGCCATGCCCACGGCAATGCCTGAAGAACCGTTTACCAAAAGGTTGGGAATTTTTGTGGGCAGAACTGTGGGCTCCTGTTCGCTGCCGTCGTAGTTGTCGCGGAAATCAACGGTTTCTTTTTCGATGTCCGCAAGAAACTCCCCTGCCAGACGGCTCATTCTGACTTCCGTATAACGCATGGCGGCCGCGCTGTCGCCGTCTATGGAACCGAAGTTGCCCTGACCGTCTTCCAAGGGGTCGCGCATGTTGAAATCCTGCGCCATGCGCACAAGGGCGTCATACACGGAACTGTCGCCGTGGGGGTGATATTTGCCGATTACGTCACCGACGATACGGGCGCATTTTTTGTGGGCGTTTCTGTACGTATTGTTCAAAATGGACTGTGCGTACAAAATGCGGCGGTGTACGGGCTTCAGGCCGTCGCGGGCATCGGGAATGGCACGTCCCACAATTACGGACAGAGAATAATCCAAATAAGACTGGCGCAGTTCCTTTTCAATGTCCAAGGTCGGGAACAGCTCTTTGTTTTCTGTATTTTCCATATACTAATCTCTTGCTGATTTCAGGGGAATTTCCCCTAAAACCCCATTTAAGATTTTGCAAAATTACCTAAAATTATTTTTTTGCCTGCAGGTATGCAATCAAAAGATATTACAGATTTTATTGCTGACCGCAAAAACATACTTTAATATTCTGTTTTCTGCATACAGGCATAATTTCCGATTTACGGTGTTTCACCCTCTGAAGGCGGGAGCATAAGCTCCTTGCCGCAAGAGTGTGAAACGGGGGCTGTACGGGGGATTGGAAAGGGGGTACGGACAGGGGGCCTGCCCCCGAAGCGTACCCCGCTTTCCGTTAAATATCCAATTCCCCTGCCTGCAGGGCATTTCGGATAATGTAATCCCTTCTCGGTTCCACACGGTCGCCCATGAGTTCCTCAAAGGCATTGGAGGCGGATTCCGCATTTTCAATGCTTACCTGCAGCAGCGTTCTGTTTTCGGGATTCATGGTCGTAGTCCAAAGCTGTTCCGGGTTCATTTCGCCGAGACCTTTGTAACGCTGGATCTGATAGCCTTTTTTTGCTTCGGCAAAGGCTTTTTCTCTCAAATCGAAATAATCGTATACTTCGGCCGTGCTTTCGCTTCCCTCAAGCTTGAAGGGGAAGGAACCGCATTCGGATTTCAGCGCCTGCATGGTCTGCTTTGCCGTTTTGTACATTTTGGCATGGAAAAATTCCAAGGCAAGACGCGTTCTGTGGCCTGACTTGTTTTCAAACACAAGGAATATGCGTTCTTCTTCCTCATGTTCTTCCACATCAACGGCAACTTTGTAGCCGCAGTCTGCCATATATTCGCCAAAGCCTTGGGGAATGGCTTTTTCCGCAAATTCTTCCGAACTGATTTCGCCCTGATATTCCATAAAGGCAAGGAAAAGACTGCGTTCAATGCCCGTATTTTCCGCTTCAGTCATTTTGGACTGCACCACGTCAATGCTCTGCAGAATATTGACAAGGTCCTGCCCCATAAAGCTTTTGCCTTCGGCATTTTCAAGGCGCACGCCCGTGGTCAGGCGTTCAAACAAAAATTCATCCAAGGCTTTTTCGTCCTTGAGATATTTTTCAAATTTGGCGGAACGCTTGGAAACGCGGAACAGCGGCGGCTGGGCTATATACAGGTGCCCTCTGCGGATAAGTTCCTCATACTGACGGAAAAAGAAGGTCAGCATAAGGGTGCGGATGTGGGAACCGTCCACGTCGGCGTCGGTCATGATAATGATTTTATGATAGCGCAGCTTGTTGTAGTCCGTATCATCGCCTATGCCTATGCCCATGGCGGTTATCATGTTTTTGATTTCCTGACTTGTGAGCATGCGGTCAAAGCGGGTGCGCTCCGTATTCAGGATTTTGCCGCGCAACGGCAGAATGGCCTGCGTATTGGGATTGCGGCCTGACTTTGCGGAACCTCCCGCGGAATCGCCTTCGACGATGAAAATTTCACATTCGGCTGCGTCTTTGCTTTGGCAGTCCGCCAGTTTGCCCGGAAGTGAGTTTTCGGAAAGAAGGCCCTTGCGTCGAACCAAGTCTTTGGCACGGCGCGCAGCTTCCCTTGCACGGCTGGCGTCAACGGCCTTATCAATGATAATACGGGCTTCTTTCGGATTTTCGCCGAAAAATTCCGTCAAAGCGGAATACACAATGCCCTGCACAATGCCCGTTACTTCGCTGTTGCCGAGTTTTGTTTTGGTCTGTCCCTCAAACTGCGGCTGCGGCAGCTTTACGCTGATTATGGCGGTCAGGCCTTCGCGCACGTCATCGCCTGTCAGGCTTTCGCCCTTCATTTTTTTGGTCAGATCGGGCTGTTCTTTGATATAGCTGTTGATTGCGCGGGTCAGGGCCGTTTTGAAGCCTGCAAGGTGTGTTCCGCCTTCAACCGTGCGTATGTTGTTGGCAAAGGTATGCACGTTTTCTTTATAGGTGGCATTGTACTGCAGGGCAAATTCCACGCTGACATTGTCCTGAACGCCGCTGCCGTCGATAATAGGGTGCAGGGGCTGTTTTTCGCTGTTCAGATCCTGCACGAACTGATGAATGCCGCCTTCGGCTTTATATATATGGGTTTCGCCCGAACGCTCGTCAATGCATTCTATTTCAATGCCTTTATTAAGATAGGCAAGTTCTTCGAAACGTTTTGCCAAGATATCAAAACTGAATACGTTTGTTTCAAAAATCTGGTCGTCGGGCAGAAAATGAACGCGGGTGCCGTGGCCTTCCGCCTCGCCCGTTTCAATGACTTCCGTAACGGGATTGCCGCGTTCGTAACGCTGGCGGTAGCGTTTGCCGTCACGGCGTATGGTTACTTCAAGCCATTCGGAAAGGGCGTTTACGCAGGATACGCCCACGCCGTGCAGACCGCCGGAAACTTTATAGGCATTATTGTCAAATTTGCCGCCTGCGTGCAGTTTGGTCATAACAACCTGAACCGCAGGAATGCCTTCTTTGGGGTGAATGTCCACGGGAATGCCGCGGCCGTTGTCGCGCACGGTCACGCTGTTGTCAAGGTGGAGAATAACTTCGATTTTGTCGCAGTAGCCTGCCATGGCCTCGTCTATGGAGTTGTCCACAACTTCATAAACAAGGTGATGCAGGCCTCTGATATCCGTACTGCCTATGTACATGGCAGGACGCTTGCGGACTGCGGCAAGGCCTTCCAAAATGGTAATGGCCGAAGCGTCGTAGGTCTGATTTGTTTTGCTGGAAATTAAATTGTTTTGGCTCATTGTCAGTTATATTCCGTATGTTCCGTTTTAATCTTCATAATAGTTTGACTGGGCAATTTTCATGGGCATGATGAGAACCATGTAGTCAGGGTCTTCACTGCCCGTAATGCCGCAGGGACCTTCCGCACCCGTCAGCGTCCATTCAAGATCGGCTGACTGGAAATGTCCCAGAATTTCCATAAGGTTTTTGGTGGGAAATGCTATTTTTTCAATGGTGCCGTCATAGGCAATGTCGAGTTCTTCGCTGGCGGAACCGGTTTCCTGCGCCTGAGCGGACAAAGTTGCCATGGCGGGGCTCAGGGTAAAATAGGTGCAGCGGTCGTTGTCGTTATTAAAAATATAGATACGGTCAAGGGCTTCCGTGGTTTCTTTTCTGTTCAGCGTAAGCTTTGAAGCGTCCTCGGCATTCAGTTTATTGATAAAAAGCTTGTAATCGGGGTAATTGGCTATGGTTCTCGGAACGGAAATATGTTCGGAACCGTCCTTATTTTTGATATGGAAGCGGCGTTCGCTGAAATTGAAATGGATTTCGTCTTCACCCAGCCATTTTTTGATTTCCTGCACATATTTTTTCTGCAGGAGCAGGCCTTCTTCCCCGATTTTTTGGGCTATTTCGTCATTGACAAAACGTGCCAGTGCAAATTGGTGGCCGTTTAAGCCGCATACGTCCACTTTTCCGCTGTCGGACGCTTTCATGAACAGGCAGGACAAAACTTCCTGATCGTCGCTGATGCAGAAGCTGACCTTATCCAGAAGTTCCTGAAAATAATCCCCTGCCCACAGTACGGCGCCTTCTTCGGGAAACGGCGGAAGAGCCTGAAACCATACAGGGTCGGACACGGGCAGCTTATAGGAACGGCGTCCCTGTTCCACAAGAAGATTATTGGTTTCATTATCCAAACGAAGAACGATTTCACCGCCCGGCAGTCTTCTGACAAGTTCCACAAGGGCTTTGCCGTTGACGCCCACTTGTCCGGGTTCTTCCACTTTTGCGGAATATGTTCCCGTAAATTCAATGTTCACGTCCGTAGCCATAACGGTTAT
>CALUWZ010000063.1 GCA_944324625.1 uncultured Mailhella sp.
ACGAAGAGCTCAACAAAGTACGTTCCGGCGAACCCCGCGAAATCACCAAGAAAGGCAGCAAAATCAAAGCCCTTGTTGTTCCCACCAACGAAGAACTTGAAATTATGCAGACAACCCTGAAAATCTTGGGTTACTAAGATTTATGCCATATCAAAAAAAGCCCTCGTCTGAGGGCTTTTTTTATGCCGAAAAATCACCAAAATTTTGGATAAGAGCGGCGTCCGGATAAATTGTTGATCAGTATGCCGCAGGCAACCAAAATAAGCGCATTGCTTAAACAGGGAACAAAGGCATACGAATAGCCTAAATCAATAATTGTCTTGTCTCCGATAACCGCAAGCAGGGCAGTGGCGCCTCCGGGAGGGTGTACTGTTTGCGTGGCGTACATGACAGCCATGGCCAAAGCAACGGCAAAAGCTCCTGCAAGAACAGGCAGATCGGAAAATAAGCAGCAGGCTGTCACACCGCAGAGAGCGGACAGGAAATGACCGCCGACAACATTTCTGGGCTGCGCGTAATCACTGGAAGGAATACCGAAAATCATCACGGCGCTTGCTCCTACAGGAGCGACAAATAAAGGCTGATCCAGAAAAAATCTGTGCGATACCATGTCAATAACGGTAATCAGCAAAATAACGCAAAAACAGCCGGCTGACGATAAAAACATTTCGTACAGGCTGAAATATTTATTCGGGCATTTTTCCCTGCCTTTGAATTTTTTAAAATACGTCTGCTTATTCATAGTTGTTTAATGTTAATATTGCCTGCTGCACCTGCGGCAAAAGTTCAGAAAAATACGGCGGAAGAACAAAAGCGCAGAAACTTGGGCTGACAAGTCCGTAATGGTGCAGGCAAAATGATTCCGTCTGTTTCAAATACCTGCTTATTTCCATACTGTGCGGCAAAGACTTTGTATTAATCAGCATATTGCTTGCATTGCTTTGCATATTCATACAGCGCAGATTTTTCAGCCCTGCAAAATTGTCCGTTTCAGCACCGTATTTTTTGTCGCCCACAAGGGGAAAACCCGCATGAGCCAAATGTGCCCGTATCTGGTGGCGTGCTCCCTGATAAATAGTGCAGTTTATAAGGGAACAGCACTCTTCTTCATTGACGGCAAAAGGTTTTGCTTCGGTTATTCTGTCCCCCAATTCATCGCTTATGCGCACGCGCCGGCTATTGTCGGAATATATTTTGTTTTTTACGGAAAGCGGCTGCGTAAATCTGCCCTCGGCCAAGGCAAAATATTTTTTTTCAATCAGCCCGCTGTTCTGCCATTTTTTCCATTGTTCGGCGGCGTGCCTGTTTTTGGCAAAAACCAAAAGGCCTGAAGTGGCATAATCCAAACGGTTTAACAGGCTGAATGCTGAATTTATTTGCCTGTGCACAAGAAATTCAGCAGAAGTTTCCTGTTTCAGGGCATGATGTTCGGAATGAAAGAAAGGTTCCTTATATACAGCGCAGTATTCGCTGTTTTCGGCAGCAATAAAAATTTCACTGCAGACGGCGCCGCTG
Source organism: uncultured Mailhella sp. (assembly GCA_944324625.1). GTDB lineage: Bacteria > Desulfobacterota > Desulfovibrionia > Desulfovibrionales > Desulfovibrionaceae > Taurinivorans. The sequence goes on from CALUWZ010000063.1 coordinate 1,516, forward strand.
TCGTTTTCGTCTGAAAAATTTTCAATATCAGCAAAATCACAAACTTTAATTATGTCATTTTCTTTGATTTTATAACTTGCTTTTGCTTTTTTTCCGTTTACAAAAACAAGCCCCTGCTCACAAAGACGCTTCAAAGCTCTTGTGCCGTACTTTGGAAAAATTGTTTTCAGGACAAAATCAAGACGGCTGTTTTCATTGTCTGCCGAACAAACATACTCAATTTTCTTCATTTTTATACCAAATATGTGTCATAGTCAGTCCTTGGGGCGGTGCTGTGGGCGGAGATTTTCTTCTGTCTTTGGAAGCGATAAGTTCAGGAATGGAATCAGGATCAATTTTTCCCCGTCCGCAGGCCACAAGAAGCCCTGTAAGGTTTCTGACCATTTGTTTTAAAAATCCGTTGGCAATAAAGGTTATTTTGAGTTCATAATTTTGAGGGTCCAAAAGTCTTTGCGTTTCATAATCCGAACGGAAAATTTCATACATCGTTCTGACCGTTGATTTCAGCACCGTTCCTTGGTTTTGCATAAAAGCAAAATCATGCTCACCCAAAAGATAGGGAATAGCTCTGTCCACTTTTGCAAGGTCAAGTTCGCCGCAGCCCCATGTAAAAGGATAAATTTTGGGAGGAACAAAGGAACGGTTCAGCCACAGGCTGTATGTATAGCCTTTTTTTGTCACGTCAAAAAGCGCATGAAAATCATCATGCACAATCGCATAATCCTTTATCCGAATATCAAACGGCAGGGAAGTGTTTAATGCAAGCTGCCAATTTAATTTAATTTTATCGTCAGGAATATCACAGTGGGCTGTCTGGCAGTCCGCATGCACTCCTGTATCCGTGCGTCCGCAGCCCTGCAGATAAATTTTTTTATTGCAGATTCTTGAAATTTCTTTTTCCACAATGCCTTGAATTGTAGGCAATTCCATATCAGGCTGAACCTGACGCTGCCAGCCGTTGTAATTGGTTCCGACATAAGCTATGGTCAAACGCAGTCTGGGCATTATAAATCCACTAATTCCACATGGCTGCTGTTAAGCGAAAAGCCCAAAAACGGTTCACCCACGGCTCTGAATTTGGCAATATCGTCCGTGGTCAAAAAATGAATTGTGCCTTCGGCACGGTCAGAAAGCGCATTTGAAGAAATCAGCATTGCATGCACTTTTTTTGCCGTTGTCTGTGCTGAGTCAACAAGGTGAATATCTTTGCCGACAACATTCTGAATGGCTTCTTTAAGCAGGGGAAAATGCGTGCAGCCAAGCACTATGGTATCGGGAATATGTTCCTGTTTTAAAATATCTTTTAAATAATGCTTTGCCATTTCCTCCGCCAAATGTCCTTTGAGAATGCCTTCTTCCGCCATGCCCACAAAAAGGGGACAGGGCTTTCCCGTAATAACGGCTTTCGGATTTATGGCCAAAATTGCTTTGTCATAGGCCTTGCCTTTTATGGTTGATTCAGTGCCGAGCACGGCAATATGATTGTTTTTGGTGCTTTGGCAGGCGGCTTCGGCTCCGGGCTCCACAACCCCAACAATCTGAATATGCGGATATTTTTCCGTAATGCTCGGAAGTGCCACGGAACTTACGGTATTGCATGCCACCACAAGCATTTTTAAATCATTTTCCATAAGTTTTTCCGTACACTGCAGAGCATAGCGGATAATGGTTTCTTTGCTTTTGGTTCCGTAAGGCAAACGGGCGGTATCACCCAAATATATATAGTTTTCGCGGGGCAGTTCCTGCAGAAGCGCTTTCAGCACCGTCAGTCCGCCCACGCCTGAATCAAAAAGGCCTATTGCTTTATTGTTCATTTGCTTTCCTTTCAAAAAATATGTTTCTTTGTACCTTGAAAGGCAGGCAAAGGCAATAATAAAGATATAAAAAAAGGCAGTTTGAAACTGCCTTTTGCTGAAATTTTTTACATCTGCTGTATGCCGTCAAGAAACCATGAACCGCTGCGGACCTTGTCCCGGGAGAAATTCCAGATTTCTTTGACCTGTTCGTTGTTTTCATTTTCCTGTTCTTTCATAAGCACGTCAAAAAGCACGGCGACCTGTTCAAAATCACCCTCTTCCTGCACGCCGAGTACACGGGCATTGACAAGCAGCAGCTGGGTTTTGGAAGGATTGGGATCTTCTTTGTACTGTTCTTCTATTTCTTTATACAGCAAAGGTGACGTAAATTGCTTAATGTCTTCCATATCACGCAGATCCCAAGATTCCTGCATGCGCACATACAGTTTTTTGGCTCCGGCCAAAAATTCTTCGGTATCAAAAGAAGCAGGAATATCGGAATTATCATGCTGAACTTCAGGCTGAACCCGTTCGGAACGCAGATTGTCCCATGCGCTTCCCGCACCGGAATAATTTTGATACTGATCATTTTGCCTGTATTCGCGATTATTGTATGCAGAAGACTGATCGGAATTTTGTCTGCGGTTTCTGAAAAATTTCAGTCCGAAATAAACAAGCAGGCCTATGATGACGATATCCAAAAGACCGCCGCCTGCAAATCCGCCGCCCATAAGCAAAGAACCCAAAAGGCTTCCTGCCAGAAGACCGCCCAGAAGGCCGCCGAACATGCCGCCGCGGTTCATTGCTGCGGCGCCGGCATTATTATTGATACCGCGCTGCTGCTGGAAATTCTGCTGGGAAGAAGTTACGCCAGCAGGTGCGGAAGGTCTTACTGTAGTTGTCCTGCCAATGGATCGGCTGGAACCGAAACGTCTGGCATCCGCATCGTCAGGCATAGAAAACGTGCCGAATGCGGAAAGAGATAAAATTATGGCCAGCATGCTCAATGATTTTTTCAATTTCATAATGTCCCCTTGTTTTAGGTTATTTCTCTAAATTTAATTATTTTAAAAATTTTTGCAAGTTAATGTTTTTTATTGCATGAAGATTTTAAATGGCTGAGTAATCACATTGGAAAAAACATCAAAAATACCTGCCCCGATATTGCCTATGCTCCGAGACACGGCATTCAAAACTTTAACTTCATATTGCGGATTTTCCATGGTACCCGTTATGATTATGGGAATGTCGGACAGGCCGAGATAATTGGCTCTTGCGTATGCATTGATAACTTCCGTGACAAGATTTACCGTTCCGCCCGCCAAAATATCCAATCCTTTGCCGTGCAGAAGAATATTGTGCGTTTCCGCCACACCGTTTTTGACTGTTCCCGTCGCACTCAGGGTATCGTAATGTGTTTTGCCTGTATATTGGGCAGAATTCGCGCTTTGACCGACAGAAAAATCGGCATTGTTGCTTGAGGAATAATGGTCCTTTTTGCTCTGAAAATATCCGTTGAAAAAATTCATGCTCCAATCGGCATTCATGGTTTTAAAAATATCAGAGGACTTGCTGATATTGGCATTGCCCTGAATGGCGATATTTCCTATACCTGCCATCAATGTTTTTTGTTTTCTCATTTTGGTAATGCTCAGCATGTCGATATTTTCCGCTTTAAGCTTAAATAAGGTCTGCATTTGATATTTTTGATTATGCTTTGTGACAGAACCTTCAAGCAAAGCTTGAACAATTCCTCTTTGGGAATTGGTTTTCAGATTATTTATGCTTATTTTATTGTCTTTTATTTTGATATTGCCCGTAAAATTTCTTGTGGTAATATCGTAAAAAGTCAGTCTGTCCGCTTTCAGGCTTAAATCCACTTCATTATTGCAGATAAAATCAAGAGGCAATTCTTTATCAGCATGTTTTTGGGGTGCATCGTTTTTAATATAATCACTCAAATCAAAATGCTGAAAATACAGATTACCTTTGAAATGAGCCTTATTTTTTTGGATATATTCAATATTTGCAATAAGTTTGGAATGACGGAGCATGCCTTTGTATTCTTTAAGGGTCAGGCTGTTTTTTCCTATATTGAAACCAAGTTTTCCGATGCCGTTCAATACGGCTGTTTTGCTTTGTTTTTCCGTCAGCATTATATTGGTTGCCTGAGGATTTCGGAAAAGAGGCTGACCGTCGGCTGTGCTGAAATGAACGGCAGAATTTTTTGCGGATAATTTTACGGCATATTCAGGAAAATTTCCTTCAAAAAGCCAGCTGCCGTTTAATGCAAATGTATCGGGCAGGACTGCTGTCTTAAAAGGTATGGTTTTTACGCTGACATCGGCAAATAATTTGGAAAATTTGCTCAGCATTTTGGTTTTGGAATGCAGCGCACCGTTTTTTACGGATGCCTGTCCGTAAATTTCAAGGGAATTTAAAATTTCGGACACATTTTCACCTTGAAGATACAGGGTAATATTTGCGTCAGCATACCCCGTGCAGGCCGTATACCCGATAATATTCCGCAGCGGGGCTTCTGTGAGCACGGAATTAATTTTTGCTGTGATTTTATGTTTTTTGCCGGAATTCAATACGGCAAGAGCCGAAGCTTTGCCTGTATATAAATTTTTAATGTCAGCTGCTATGGTCGGCGTACCCGATTTGTCAGGGGCAACCAAAACATTTATATCGGAACAGTCGATTTTCCAGATGCGGGCATTTTGGGGAAGATGTATATTAATATGGTGTGAAACAGAAGTTCCGCCGCCCTCTGAAGATGTGCTTTTCGCAACCGCAGGGGGAGGGAGCTGTACCCTGCGGACGTTTTTGCCATTAATTTCCGGAAAAAGCGGATTTAAATCCAAAGATCCGCCGCCTTTTGCAATAAGTTCCAAATCAAAGCAGATATCAGGTTTTAAAAAATTGGCCGTAACGCTTTTTCCCTGAACTTCGTAATCTAAAATTTTTGCCTTCAGCTTTGGGGAAAACACACCTTTAAGCGTGCAGAAAACTTCAATTTCCGCTTTTATTCCGTCAAGAGCATTGTATAGCCCCGTGCTCATATTTCGGGTTGGTCCGATCCAGCGGGGAAGGCTGAAATTATGGACATCAGCCTTGCCGAAAAAAAGAGGATTCAAAGGATAAAGCCCTGTTGCCGCTCCCGTAAAATGCAGGCTGTCCGCATCAGCCCGAATTTCGGCGTTGTTAATGCGTACTTCACTGACATAAAAGCCGGGCAAATCAAGGGCATATTCGCTCAGAGTGTTTTCTTTGAGAAAATTCTCTTTATATGGGCTTAACGTATTGTCGGCATAGGGAAAATCCAAAGAACTCTTGTTCTTTTTTTCAAAAGTGCTTACCATGCTGAACGGTATATGCAATTTTACGGGTGTATTGTGTCCGTTCATGGGAAAAACCGTTTTATTGACAAGCGTTCCGTCAAGCCGAATTTCCTTATTGCGTATGGCAATGGCAAAATTTGTGTTCAGCTGTACAAAACTAGGCTCAGGCATGGGAAAATAATTGTAGGCAGGATTTATGGGCGTATCATAAAAACGCTGCAGCGATGCCGCCTGCACATTGCTTTCAACTTTCAGATTTCCGGAATAGGTTCTCGGACTGTATGAAACATTTTCCGCTGAAATCTTAGTGCCGGTAAGCTGAAACAGCGGTGAATTTTCATATAAAATATCAAGCCGTTCCAAATTAATCTGCGCATAGCCGTCCAAAATATCCGGAGCTTTGGCGGAAATATTCAAATTCTCAAAAAAATACGCCATGTCAGCATTAGGATCAACAAGTTCGCCGCTGCCGTTATGAACGGTAACTTTCAGGCTGTTGAAATAATGGGGGATGGAGAACTCCTGAAGGTAATTAAATAATTTCCGTGCGGCTTCTTTTGAAATATCCTGCACACTGTGCTGAATTTCTTTTTTTTCACGGACAGGCAGCACAAAATGCACAAAAGGATTATAAACATCCAAATGCTTTATAACAGGTTTAAGCATAAACAGGGAGCGCCAGCTCAGAACTCCTTCCACTTTTTTTACCGTTATGCTCGTCTGAAGGGATTTATCATAAAATTTTGCGTTGCTGGCAATTACAACAGGGGAGGGAGCAAAAGAAAACTTAATGCTTTCTATGTTAAATTCAAGACTGGTTTTTTCCTTTAAAAAAGCTGAAACCGTTTCACCAAGTTTGGTGGGCTGAAGATGAAAAAGATATACATACAGACCCGTTGAAACCAACAGCATCCAAGATATCAGAATGATTAATGCCCAAGGTATTTTTCGCACAATTTACTCTTTTTAATATTGTTGCGTAATTATACGAATTTTAAACATAAGTTTCAAGGAATGATTTAAGTTAATTTTCTTTTATTTTTGCTTGCCCATTATCCTTTCTTTATATATAGTTACAAAAAATTTTTCTAAGGAAACAGTATGAACCTGCTTATTTTTGTTTCTGTTTTTTTTCTTGCGGCTGTCTTTTTCATGCCGTTAATCGGTTTTTGCTATAAAATTTGCGAAACTGCCTATAAGCGTTCCCTTTTTGCCAAAGGAGCCAAACAAATCCAATTATTTTCCGCCTGCCTGCTTTTGCTCTGCGCCGCCGCCCTTGGTGCGGATTATTTCTTTAAAGGGAATTTATTTCAGGCAAATCTGCTTATTCAGAAAAATGCCTCTTTCGGTATTTGGCAAAATTCCTTTATTTTCCTGACAGGCGGTAGCTTTTTGACTGCGTTTTTATGCTTTTTGGCATATAAGTTTTCAAAAAAACAATTCTTTTTTGCCCTCAGCGCGGCAGCGGGAATTTTTCTTGCGGCATGCATGGGAAAATTTTTGTCTTTAATTGCCGCATCAGGCATTACTGCCGAAAACAGCTCTATTTTCGTTCAGTACTGCCAACAGATTTTTAATCCTGTTTTTGCTTTGCCTGCAGAAACTTTTACAGAAAATCCTTATGCGGTATTTGCTTCCTCAGGACTTTTTTCCGCTTTGTTTTTATGCTTTGTCCTGATTGCCGTTTTTCTGTATGCTCTGTATTTTGTCTGCATATTAAGTTTTCTCTTCAGAAATGCCATGGACTACGGAAGGGATTATTACACTTTTATGCTTGCCAAATACGGCCGTGCTCTTTTTCTTGTTTCTTTGACTGCAGCTGTCCTCGGTTTTATGCTCCTTGCAGGCTTTGCTCTCCCGTTTCAAAACAAAACTGCTGAAATTCTTTCCGCATATTCGGCACAGCCGCAGTATCTGCAATGGGCTTTGCTTGCAGTTCCTCTTGTCTGCTCGCTCATTTCCTTGAAACTCAAAAAAAGTTTTTATGCCGCACAAATTCCCATGCAGAAAAAAAGCAATGTCATTATTGCCGTTCTGCTGGACTTTGCTTTTGCTGTCTGTATTTTTTTCTGTGTGATGAACTGCACGAAGTTTTAATTTCTGCATTTCAAAACTTGGCAAACAATAAATTTTAAGTTATTTTCATTTTGATAAAAAATAAGGAGTGTCCGATGAGTTCTTCTCGTTCCCAAGTATATACTGATGCAGGAGTCAATATTGAGGCCGGCAACGATTTGGTTTCCAAAATCAAATCCATTGTGGCAACCACGCATACCACAGGCGTGCTCTGCAATATAGGCAGTTTCGGCGGTTTGTTCCGTCCCGATATTTCTTCCATGAAAGATCCGATTTTGGTGGCTTCCACCGACGGCGTGGGCACAAAGCTTAAACTTGCCTTTGAATTTGACAAACACGATACCGTAGGCATTGACCTTGTGGCAATGAGCGTAAACGATATTTTGGTTCAGGGTGCAAAGCCGCTGTTTTTTCTTGATTATTATGCCTGCAGCAAGCTTGATGTGGAAAAAGCCCATAATGTCATTGCAGGCATTGCGGAAGGCTGCCGCCAGTCCTCCTGTGCGCTTTTGGGCGGCGAAACAGCCGAAATGCCC
>CALUWZ010000064.1 GCA_944324625.1 uncultured Mailhella sp.
CTGGAAGCTGGACGGCCGTTCCATACATATTTTTAAAAAGGAATTTGCTCTTCCGCCTCTGCATATTGCCGTTGCCCAGACCATTGTTTCAGGGCTTGACCTTATTGTTGCGGCGGCTTGTCTTTATGTTCTCCTGCCTACGGACGGAGCCGTTGATTTTATTGATTTTCTGCCCAATTACCTGCTTGCTCAGGTTGCGGTTGTGCTGACCCACGTGCCCGGCGGCGTAGGCGTGCTGGAAGTCATTATCGTAAATCTTACGCATCAGATTCCCATAAGCGTGGTTTTTGCGTCCATTCTCATTTTCCGTGTGATTTATTATATCGTGCCGCTTCTTTTTGCTTCCGTTCTTTTGGGCATAAATGAGGTATTGCTGCAGGTTTCAAAGAAAAATCAGGATGAAGGCCGCCTTGCCCTGAATGACTGGCTTTTGACGACGTTTAAATATGTCACGTTTGTGGTGGGTGTTTTTTTCTGCCTGTCCGTTGTGTTTCCGTTCAAAAATAGTGCAACCTTGTTTTGTCCTTATGAAATAGCGATTTTTGCCTATTGGCTTCGGGGCGTTGTGGGGGTTGTTCTGCTTGTTTTTGCTTACGGGCTTGACAGAAAGCAGAAAAATCACTGGTATTTGATTGTGTTTGCCCTGATCGGCGGTTTGATCAGCGTTGTTTTGACGGGCGGCGGCTGGATTCAGGCAAGCATTGTGCTGGTTCTTTTGGTTCCGCTTCTTATGTCCCATAAAAAATTTACCCGTGAGCGCATTCCCGTTGCTTCCCATTATCCGCTGGCATGGTTTGTCAGCTCCGTGGTTGTTGTGGGAGCGATGCTTTTATTGGGATATTTTTTGATTTCCCTACACGGCTATCATTCTTTGTGGAGCGATATTTTGGGCGGTACCGGGCCTGTTGTTCAGTATGTTGCGCTTATCGTCCAGCTTGCGACAGCTTTTGCCATTTTAATTATTTTGAATGTTTTTGATAAGATATACAGAAGAAAGAGGAAGTAATGAAAGGTATTAATATCCTGACAACCGACCCTGCGTACAATCTTGCCGCGGAAGAGGTTATTTTTGATTCTCTTGCCCATGCAGGGGAAGAATATTTTCTGCTTTGGCAGAATGCTCCTTCCGTTATCGTGGGCAGACATCAGAATACTGCCGAAGAAGTCAACGAAGAATATGTTAAAGCCCGCAATATTCCCGTGGTACGCCGTTCTACGGGCGGCGGAGCTGTTTACCATGATCTCGGAAATCTGAACTTTTCTTTTCTGCGCTACATGAACAGAGGGGAAGACACTTCCTTTGGCCGCTATATCAATCCTATTATTGAGGCGTTGCGCAGCATAGGCATCAACGCCGAAATGTCCGGAAGAAACGATATGCTTGTGGAGGGCAGGAAATTTTCAGGCAATGCCCAAAAAAAGAGCGGTCAGAAAATTCTTCAGCACGGCACGCTTCTGGTAAGTCTTGACACTTCGCACTTAACCGATATTCTGACGGGAAATCCCGATAAATATCAATCCAAGGGGGTTGCTTCCCACAAAAGCCGCGTTGCCAATCTGATTGAGTTTGTGCCGCACATGACTCCCGAAGAACTTATGGGAAAAATACGCAGCGTGCTTATGAAGTTTCTGGTGGACGAAGAAATTTCTCTGCCTGCCGAATGGGCGCGGAAAGCGGAAAAATTAGCCGATGAAAAATACCGTACATGGGAATGGAATTTCGGAAAATCCCCGGCTTTTCAGGTGAAGTTCAGAAAACGCTTTCCCTTCGGTGCCGTGGATTTTTATGCGGACATTAAAAACGGAAAAATTGCTTCATGCCGTTTTTACGGTGATTTTTTTGCCCATAAGGATATTGCGGGGCTGGAAAGTGCCCTGCAGGGTACTTTATTTAGGAAGCAAGATATGTTAAAAGCCTTGGAAGAGGCAGAGGCAGATACGTATTTTGTGGGTGCTGTCCGAGCCGATCTTGCCGATTTTTTTGCGGAAAACCTTTTAGCTTAGGTAATTGCCATGCAGAAATATACTTTTTCACAGCTTGCGGAAGCAAAGGATTTGGTACAAAAACTTGCGGACAGACATCTTGGGGAACAGGATGTGGAAGCACAGGTTCGGGAAATCCTCGAAGCCGTCAAAAATCAGAAAGACAGTTTTCTTTTTGAAAAAATAAAACAGTTTGACTGCAGAGAGTTTAATGCTCCCCTGCGGGTCAGCGAAGCGGAAATACAGCAGGGTGCTGCGCAGGTTTCTCCGGAAGATATGGAAATCATTGCAGAAGCAGCAGGAAATATCCGTTCTTTTCACCAAGCTCAGCTCGAGAAATCTTGGTTTCAGACCCGAGAAGACGGTTCTGTTCTCGGACAGAAAGTAAGCCCCGTAAAGCGTGCAGGGCTTTATGTTCCCGGAGGAAAGGGCGGAAATACGCCGCTTATATCCAGTCTGCTCATGCAGGCCATTCCCGCTCAGGTTGCAGGGGTGAAGGAAATTGCCGTGGTAACGCCGCCCCGTGAAGACGGAACGCTTAATCCTTTTTTGCTTGCCGCAGCTTATCTTCTTGATATTATGGAAGTTTACCGCGTCGGCGGTCCTTGGGCCATCGGTGCTTTGGCATACGGTACGGAAAGCATAAAAGCTGTTGATGTCATCACAGGCCCCGGCAATCAATATGTCACTATGGCCAAGAAACTGGTGCAGGGCAAAGTCGGCATTGACATGCTGGCAGGTCCCAGTGAAATTTTGGTGCTTGCAGACGATACCGCAAAACCCGATTATATAGCGGCTGACCTGCTTTCACAGGCTGAGCATGACAGTTTGGCTTCATCCGTCTGCGTGACGACAAGTTCTTATCTTGCCGATAAAATCGCTGAATGTGTGGAAAAACGGCTAAGCACATTGCCGAGGGCGGAAATTGCCCGTGCATCTCTTGAAAATTTCGGTGCCCTGATTGTGGTGCCGAGCATGCAGCTCGGTGTTGATTTGGCAAACCTTATTGCCCCCGAGCACATGCAGCTCATGGTTCAGGACCCTTGGAGCTATGTTCCTTTGATTGACAATGCAGGTGCATTGTTCTTGGGACCTTGGTCACCTGAGCCTGTGGGCGATTATTTTGCAGGGCCAAACCATGTTCTTCCCACTCAGGGAACGGCGCGCTATGCCTCTGCGCTCAGCGTGCAGACATTCTGCAAAAAAACAAGCATTATTGCCTGTTCCAATAAATTTACCCGTGCAAAAGTTCCTGCGGTTGCAAGGCTTGCACGCATGGAAGGTCTGGAAGCTCACGCCCAAAGCGTGGAAGCAAGAAAAATAAATTAGAAAAATGAGGGTGTTATGTCTGTTATTCAAACAAATATTCCTGAGTTGAAACTTATTTCCCGCGGTAAAGTCCGTGATATGTATGAACTTGACGAAAAAAGCATACTGATTGTTACTACTGACCGCATGTCTGCTTTTGACGTTATTTTGGATGACCCCATTCCCGGCAAAGGCATTATTTTAAATCAGCTCACCCTGTTTTGGATGCGCCGTTTTGAATCTTTGGTGCCCAATCATATTATTGAATCTGATGTAAACAAGTACCCTGCATTTTTGCAAAAGTATAAAGATCAGCTTGAAGGCCGTTCCGTCATTGCCAAAAAGGCAAAGCCTCTTGCCGTGGAATGCATTGTGCGGGGCTATCTGGCAGGTTCAGGCTATAAGGATTATCTGAAAACCGGCATGGTCTGCGGTTACAAGCTTCCCGAAGGCCTGAAAAATTCTTCCAAAATTGCCGAACCGCTTTTTACGCCTTCCACCAAGGCAGAAATCGGTGACCATGACGAAAACATCAGCGTGGAACAGGCAGGCAAAATCATCGGCAAAGAACTTTGCGAGCGCGTAAAAAACATCAGTCTTGAAATTTACTGCAAAGGCCGTGACTATGCTGCTGAACGCGGTATTATTATTGCCGATACCAAATTTGAATTTGGTTTGGTTGACGGCGAACTGACTTTGATTGATGAAGTTATGACTCCCGACTCTTCCCGTTTCTGGCCTGCATCTTCTTACGAAGAAGGCAAAAACCAAGCCAGCTATGACAAGCAGTATCTTCGTGACTGGCTTGAGGCTCAGGATTGGGACAAAACTCCTCCCGCTCCCCGTCTTCCTGAAGACGTTGCCCGCACAACAACACAAAAATATCAAGAAATTGCAGATATTTTAACAAAATAAATGAGGTGATGACATGATTTTGAACGGTAAAAAAGCCCTTGTTTTCGGCGTTGCAAACGACAGAAGCATTGCATACGGCATTTCTGAATCTTTTAAACAGCACGGCGCCCGTCTGGCATTCAACTATATGGGCGATGCCATTAAAAAACGCATTGAACCCATCAGCGAAAAACTCGGCGGCGAGTTTATTTTCCAATGCGATGTGACCAGTGATGAACAGATTGCCGAAAGTGCTCAGTTTGTTAAGGAAAAATGGGGAACAATCGATATTCTTGTTCACTCCGTTGCTTTTGCTCATAAGGAAGATTTGCACGGAAGATTTATTGACACTTCCCGTGACGGTTTTTTAACTGCCATGAATATTTCCGCTTATTCTTTGGTTGCTCTGTGCAAAGCTTTTGAAGGCATTATTAATCCGGGCGGTTCCGTTATCTGTATGACTTATTACGGTTCTCAGAAAGTTATTCCCAACTATAACGTAATGGGTGTTGCAAAAGCTGCGCTTGAAAGTTCTGTACGCTATCTTGCCAGTGATTTCGGCAAAAACGGCGTGCGCGTAAATGCCATCAGCGCAGGCCCGATTAAAACTCTTTCCGCTTCAGGCATTTCTGATTTCAGAGAAATTTTGAACCATATCGAAGCTCATGCTCCGCTTCGCAGAAACGTAACCATTAACGAAGTAGGCAATACAGCCACCTTCCTTGCTTCCGATCTCAGCAGTGCCGTAACCGGTGATATTGTTTATGTTGACTGCGGTTTCCAAAGCGTGGCATTCTAGGAGTTTTGATGCATAAACTTATTTTGATTCTTGTCATTTTTGTTGGTGCGGTATATCTCATCAATAAACTTGGCATAGCTCCCACCTGAATGAGAAATAAAAATCAGGCAGGTGCCTGCGGCATTAAAAAGAAAAAATAATTTCGTCTTATTCGGACAGAATATTTTTCAGGGCAACACTGTTGCCCTTTTTTGTTTTAATTGTTTTGTGTCATAAAAATTTAATAAGTCATTTTTGCATGATAACAGGGCTGATGTGTGCATAAAAGTGCATTTTTTTGATTAAAGAAAAAAAATATATTGAAATTTGGTAATTTTTTTTAAAATATGTAATAAAATCATAAAGTTGCAAATTATTTTTTGAAATTAAAAATTTTTTTTAAAAAACCTTTACAAGCCTTTTGTTATGGTCTATTGACAAAGTCATAAATTCACAATTTAAAAATCGTTGAAGGAAAAAATTGGAAAAATTGAAAATAAATTTTTATAATATACTGAAAATTCAGTAAAAAAAATATAAAAATTTTGTGATTTTTAGAACTTAATAAAAGAATGGAAAGAAAATATCGGAGAAGGTTATGAAAAAGGTTTTGCTGTTAGGTGCAGGGTATGCAAATTTGGCATTTTTAACCAGTTTGCCCAAAAGCGTTTTCAATGAAGCGGAATTTACCATTATTTCCCGCGACAAAGAACATTATCACAGCATTTTGCTCCATGAAGTTGTGAGCGGGGCAAGAGACAAAAGCGTTTTGTTTCCCGTGGCTGATGTTATCCCCTCACAAGTAAAATTTATTGAAGATACGATTGTGGAAATTCAAAAAAACTGTGTTGTGGGTGAAAATGAAACCTATCTTTTTGATACGCTTCTTGTGGGGCTCGGATTTCAGAGTGACAGTTTCAATATTCCCGGAATCAGGGAATATGCCCGTTCTTTGGTGAACTATCAGGAAGCCAGCGATATCCGCGAAAATATTCGTAAAGAGCTTTTGACGCTGAAAAACGGTGAAAAGGACAGTCTGCATTTTGTGGTCTGCGGCGGCGGTTTGAGCGGGGTTGAACTTGTTTCTTCACTTGCTGATCAGCTGCCCAAAATCTGCAGGCAGCTGTCCGTGCCTTATGAAAATATCAAATTAACCTGTGTTGAAGCCATGTCTTCCATTTTGCCCATGTTTTCCCGCAGGCTTTCTTCAAGTGCCGCACTGTATCTGCAGAAAAAGGGTGTGGAAATTCTGACAAACTGCAAAGTGTTGGAATGCCGTCAAGATTCTGTTATTGTGGATAGGGCAGGCAGCAGGGAAAAAATCGATGCGTCCGTGGTTATTTGGACTGCAGGCGTAAAGGGCAATAAAGTTATAGAAAATTCACCGTTTTTTACCAGTGCACGAAGCAGGGTTGAAATTAATGAATATTTGCAGCCAATTAATCAAGAACATCAGGAAGATATGAAAAATATCTTTGTTCTTGGCGACTGCGGTGCGCTGAAAAATCCCCAAACAGGAAAATTTTATCCTCCGACCGCTCAAATTGCCATGCAGCAGGGCATGTATCTGGCAAAAGTCATTCAAGATCACTTTAAGGGAAAATTTCATATTAAACCCTTTAAGTATCATTCTCAAGGATGTTTGTGTTCTCTTGGCGAAAAAAATGCTGTCGGCCTTGTGGGAAGTACCGGTGAGATTAAGGGCAGAGTTGCTCTTTGCATTAAGCATGCAGTTGAAAATAAATGGCGCGTAAAATTAAAAGGTCTGCGCGGAATGATTGGTTCGGCTTCTTAATTTTTTGCAGTTCGGCAAAAAGCTGTTTGGTCTGAAAGGCTGAACAGCTTTTTTTTTGCCTGCTGCCGTGCTGTTAAATTGACTGCAGAAAATGCGGCAGAAATTTGTCAGTATGCAGCGGGCATGCCGTTTTTGAGGCTGATAGGCCGAAATTCCCGGCAATTCGGCATAACGGCTTTCAGCAGTTTGCGGGTATAAAAATGTTTTCAAGAAGTTGCAACTGCCGGATACAATTGTACCGAAAAGGAAAGGAAGCATAAAAAACGGTTAAAGCCGTTCCAGTTTTTTATACAGGGCGGTATAAGGATTTTCCGACGGTACGTCATTTTGGCAGCCCTGCCATTTTCCTTCCTGAAAAAGCAGGCTTTCTATGCCGCGCACAACATGGCCTTTCAGTTTTGCCCAGCCGGGAGCAATGAGTTCGTCGCCTTGGGAGTCTGCCGTCAGCCTGTGTATGGCAATATGGGACGGAATGAGCGGCAGGGCATCACAGATAAGGTTAACGTATTCTTCTTCCTGCATGGGGATATAGGTGCCGTTTTTATATTCTTCTTCCAGCTTAGTATTTTTGCAGACATAAAGACCGTGCAGTTTTACGCCGTCTATGGGCAGTCTGCAGACTTCCTGAACCGTATTCAGAAAATCAGCGCTGTTTTCGCCGGGAAGTCCTGCCATTAAATGCACGCAGACATTTAATCCGTGCTTATGGGCAAGCAAAACAGCTTGTTTTGAACATTCTGCGCTGTGGCCGCGGCGTATGCGTTCCAAAGTTCGGTCATGCATGGACTGTACGCCGAATTCTATCCATTTGGTCTGAAAAGGCAGGGAAGCCAAAAGGCGAAGTTTTTCTTCATCAACGCAGTCCGGACGTGTTCCGACGGAAAATCCCACGCATTTTTCCAAATTCTGCAGAGTGTCCGTAAGGTTTTTCAGTTTTTCCAAGCTGCCGTATGTATTGGAATAGGACTGCATGTAGGCCAGAAAATTTTTGGTGTTTTTCAGCCTGTCGGATTTTGCGAATTTATCCAGCCAATACTGCCATTGTTCGGTAATGGAAAGTCCTTTCTGCATAAGCCCCGAACCTGAACCGTCGGCATTGCAGAACGTACAGCCGCCGTGCTGAATGGTGCCGTCACGGTTAGGACAGCCGAAACGGCCGTCCAGAGATATTTTTTGGACTTTGGCGCCGTGTCTGTTTTTGAGCCATGCGTCAAAGGAATAATAAAGATAATGCGGTTTCATGCGCAAATTGTAGCTGTTTTGTCCAAATTTTCAAGAAATAATTTATTTTTTGCAGGAAAGGAAATACTTTTGCCTTTTCCTTGACTGTATATGCAAAATCGGGTATAAATAAATTTCACGTTGTGAGTAACGCCCTCATTTGAGTTTTGAATGCTGGGTGTTTTTTATTTTCAGTTTTTAAGGATATTATCATGAGTAACACTCCTATTTCCGTACAAGGCTATCAAAAACTTGAACAAGAGCTTGATCGCTTAAAAAAGGAACGTCCTGTTGTGATTCAGGCTATTAAAGAAGCACGAGAAGAAGGCGATTTAAGAGAAAATGCTGGATATGATGCTGCTCGTGAACGTCAAGGATTTTTAGAAGCGCGCATTAATTATATTGAATCCAAGCTGCCTACATTTAATGTCGTTGATCTGAATACGCTGAGCGGAAATAAAGTTATTTTTGGTGCAACTGTCCGTGTTGTGGATATTGATACGGACGAAGAAAGAGAATTTACCCTGCTTGGTCCCGATGAGGCGGATTTTGCCAACGGTTCCATTTCCATCAGTTCTCCTGTGGGCAAAGCTTTGCTTGGCCATGAAGAAGGTGAGGAAATTACCATTGACATTCCGAAAGGCCGTGTAACCTATGAAATTCTTTCTGTGGAATTTCGCGGTGCATAATTGTAATAATTTTTGTTAATAAAAAGCCCCGTGCCAAAAAGCATGGGGCTTTTTTTTGATGAATTCCGCTTTTTTCATTGATAATTTTTGACGGAAAATTCCAGAATTTCACCGTTTGCCGCATCTATTTCATATTCGTATTCAATGTATTTGTACCAGAATTTCAGTTCATAGGAACTGTAGCCGTAATTGAATTCCTGAGAAATTTTGACAAAACGCGCATCAGCCATGTTCAGGCCTGCATGGCTGACGGCGATTTGCTTGATTTGTTCTGCTGTCAGAAATTCTTGATTCGGCCTTGCAGGGGTGAAAGCGGTTCGGTTGCGTTCTTGGCTGTATTCTGTTATCTCTCCTGTGTTGATATCGATTTTGTATTCATATTCCACGTTTTCTTTCCAAAATTCTATTTCATACT
>CALUWZ010000065.1 GCA_944324625.1 uncultured Mailhella sp.
GATTCAGCGCCGAATCGGGCACGGATACGGAAGAACTGGCAAAAGCGGTCAGCCGCAAGCTCACTGCAAAAAACTGCGACATCATAGTGGGCAATTTCCTTTCCGAAGCCATGGGCGCAAAAACAAACCGCGTATACGTGGCGGACAAAAACGGCATAGAAGAAGCATGGGCAACCATGAGCAAGGCAGACCTTGCATGGGATCTGCTCTCCTATCTGGAAAGTGTGTGATATGCATAATCCTTTTTTGCTGAAAAATCTGACATCGCAGGGCTTTCGCTATATTCTTTTAAACAGTCCCGAACAAAAAAAAGAATATACCCGTCAGAACAGCGCACCCGAGCGCAAAACAGCTTTGCCCAAAGCCCTTGCAACCGAAAGCTCCGCCCCAAAAGGAAAAACTCCCGAAAAAACTTTCCAAACGCCTGTTTTTTCCCAAGGCGGCCAAGCATCCGGCACAAAACCCGCCCAAACACCGTTCAGCCGCAGTCCGAAAGATTTTTCCCTAACACATGCACGGCAAAATCCACGGCAGAGTTCCCAAAAGCCCGACACTTCCCTTTCTGCGCAAAACCTCCTGCGCCAGCCTATTCTGCCTTTCCATGCATGGCCCGAAGAATGGAAAGCCATTCACAGGCGCTGCCGTCTTCCCGAAGAACGGCCCAAACTTCTTTCCAAGCAAATAGTCTGGACTTACGCAGGCCTTGAATACGATTTATTTACGGACAGGCCCAGCGACAGGCGCAGGCAGCTTATTGCCCAAATCATCAAAACCCTTTCTTTCCCCAAAGGAACACATATTTTTCTGCCCTACCGCACGGTAACGGAAGAGGGAACAAGCCAAATTGCCGTTTGCCGCGCAGGCAATGCAGACTATTCATTTTTCTGGTCAGCCGTTGATTTCATCCGTCCGAGAGTTCTGGTTGTTTTCGGCGGACAGACCATTGAAGAACTGAACCTTCCCCCGCTTCTGCCCACACAAAAACATACTCTTGCGCCCGTAACCGTTTACGCCTTGGACACCATTATGCTCTATGCCGAAAACGCCAAGGAAAACGAAATAATGATGAATTTTCTGAAAACCAATTTAAAAGTATTTGCTTAAATTATTTTTTATAAAAGAACGGGAATACTTTACACATGAAAAAAAATACGCTACTAATAAAACAAAGCATTTCACAGGGAAATGCGGCTGCTCATGCAGTTTTTTCGAACAGCAACAAAGGAGTTTATTTTGGACGGTGATTCGCAGCGTTCTCTTTGGAACAAAATAAGCCACATATTCGGCGGCAAATCCGAAGACAATCTGGAACAAGTTATTATGGAAGCCCGTGAAGAGGGCGATGTGGAAGCAGAAGAAAGCAATATGCTTTTATCTGTTCTTGAACTTGGGGAAACACAGGTTCAGGAAATCATGACCCCCCGCACCGACATAGCCTGCCTCACCAATGAAGCAACAATTCAGGAAGCGGCACAGTGCATTCAGACCAACGGCCATTCCAGAATCCCTGTTTACAAAGAAACCAAAGACAACATTATCGGCATTATCTACGCAAAAGATCTGCTGACCTATCTTGTAGACCCGAACCTTGACCCTGCTGCTGACCATGTGGACAAAATCATGCGTCAGCCCTATTTTATTCCTGAAACAAAAAGTTCGGCTGAACTTCTGCAGGAGTTTCGCGTACGCAAGAACCATATTGCCATTGTAGTTGACGAATACGGCGGAACAAGCGGTCTTATTACCATTGAAGACCTTTTGGAAGTCATTGTAGGCGACATCGAAGACGAATTTGACGCCCCCCGCGAAGAAGACGTTCAGAAAATCAACGATGAAGAATATATTCTGCACGGCCGTACGTTCCTTGAAGATTTAACGGAAATAGGCATCAATATAGAATCCGAAGAAGTGGACACCATCGGCGGCTATCTCAGCCTGCAGGCAGGTCATGTTCCTGCAGTCAACGAAACCTTTGCCATTGCCGACTGGGAATTTACGGTAATCGAAGCAGACACCAAACAAATCCATAAAATATCTGCAAAAAAAATCAATCACAGCGTTTTGGCAGATGAATAATATACGTTTACTGGCCGATGTCGGCAATACCACAGTAAAACTCGGTATTGCCGACAAAAACGGCATTTTGTTCAGTTTCAGCCTGCCCACCAAGGCTCTCTACACCGCGGACAGTCTGGGACTTTCTCTTTTGCAGATGCTGTCTTTTCACGGCATTGAAGGCATTTCGGGCGTTTCTCTCTGCTCCGTCGTGCCCGAACTCGGAAAAACCTTTTACAAAGCCTGCCAAAAATATTTAAACTGCACGCCTGCGGTTTTTCCCGAAGATTTTAATATTCCCCTGAACAATCTTTATGCCAATCCGCAGGAAGTGGGCGCAGACAGGCTCATGGGCGCCTACGCGGGCCGCATGCTCTGTCCCGGCAGCAAAAGCATTATCTGCATAGACTACGGCACAGCCACAACCTTTGACTGCGTAACGGACATGGACTATCTCGGCGGCCTTATCTGCCCCGGCCTTTTTTCCGCCCACAATGCCTTGGCTCAGGGAACGGCAAAACTGCCCCACATTACCCTGCGCTTTGACCGCAGCGTTCCCCTTATCGGCAAAAATACCGTAACCAGCATGAACCACGGCTTTGTATTCGGCTTTGCCGCCATGACCGACGGTTTGTGCGAACAGCTCGAAAAACAGCTTGAAGGCCCCGTGCATATTATCGCCACAGGCGGCTATGCCGAAGACCTTGCAAAATTAAGCAACAAAATCAATAAAGTACAGCAAGATTTAATTTTAGAGGGTTTACGTCTTGCGTCTTATGAGCTTTTGGCATAAGCTTTATATCATTTAATCATAAAGGAGCATTTATGAGCACTATTACCTCTATTTGGGCAAGAGAAATTTTAGATTCCCGCGGTAATCCGACCATTGAAGTTGAAGTCGGCCTGGAATCAGGTATTGTCGGCAGAGCCGCAGTGCCCTCCGGTGCGTCAACCGGTTCAAGAGAAGCTCTTGAAATGCGTGACGGCGATAAATCCCGCTATAAAGGCAAAGGCGTAACCAATGCCGTAAATTTTGTAAATGGTGAAATTGCAGAATCTCTCGTGGGCATGGATGCTTTGCGTCAGGTTCAGATCGATACAACCCTTATTGACCTTGACGGCACGGAAAACAAATCCCGCCTCGGCGCCAATGCCATGCTCGGCGTTTCTTTGGCCTGCGCAAGAGCCGCTGCGGAATTTCTCGGCATTCCTCTTTATCAATACATCGGCGGCATCAATGCAAAAGTTATGCCCGCACCCATGATGAACGTTATCAACGGCGGCGCCCATGCCTCCAACAACCTTGATATTCAGGAATTCATGATTATGCCCCTCGGCGCAGAAACCTTCAAGGACGCCCTGCGCATCGGTGCCGAAGTTTTCCATACCCTGAAAGCAATTCTGCAGCGCGACGGCCATTCCACCGCCGTAGGCGATGAAGGCGGCTTTGCCCCCAACCTCAAAAGCCATGACGAAGCATTCCGCTATCTGATTGAAGCCATTGAAGAAGCAGGCTATATTCCCGGAACTGAAGTTGCTCTCGCCATTGACGTTGCCGCTTCCGAATTTTATGAAAACGGCAAATACATAATCAAAGGCGAAGGCCTTGAACTTACTTCCGAACAAATGTGCGACTGGCTTACAGACTTCGTAGAACGCTATCCGCTTATCTCCATTGAAGACGGCATGGACGAAAGCGACCGCGAAGGATGGAAATTGCTTACCAACCGCCTCGGCCAAGACATTCAGCTTGTCGGCGACGACGTATTTGTTACCAATCCCGACATTCTTGCCGAAGGCATTGAAGACGGCATTGCCAACGCAATTCTCATCAAAGTAAACCAAATCGGCACCCTTACCGAAACCATGGATACCATCGAACTTGCCAAGGGTTCTGCCTATGCCACGGTTATTTCCCACCGTTCAGGCGAAACCGAAGACAGCTTCATTGCCGACCTTGCCGTTGCAGTCAACGGCGGACAGATCAAAACCGGTTCCCTGTCCCGTTCCGACCGTATCGCAAAATACAATCAGCTTCTCAGAATTGAGGAAGACCTTGATGACAGCGCCATTTACTTCGGCCCCATTTTGGCTTCCCACTTCGGCCTTGGCGACGAAGAGTTTGACGAAGACGAAGAATAATTCAGCAAAGGCTGTCGTCAGACAGCCTTTCTTTTTCAGGAAATCTATGAAAAAAATATTCTCACAGTGTTTGCTTTTTGCCCTGCTTTTATCATGCATTTTGGTTTCCTCTGCCGCTGCGGCTGAAATTTCCCTGCTGCGCGAAGTGGAAAATGCCTATCAGGACATGAAAAACTTTAAAGCCGAATTCAAACAGGAACTGTTTCACCGCGAAAGCAACACCACCCAAAAACGCGCCGGTTCCATTGAATTTATGCCCGAAACGTTTATTTACTGGCAGACCGAAGCTCCTGACCGCGAAATCATTGTCAGCAATGAAAATGAAGTCTGGAATTACCTGCCCGACGAAGAACTTGCCTATCATTATTCCACCAAGGTTCTGGATACTTCCCATGCCGTGCTCAGCGTAATCACGGGACAGGCCAAACTGGAAGACAGCTTTGAAGTGGAATTTCTGTCAAAAACAGACAGTACGCAGGAATTTGTTTTATATCCCTTGGAGTCCAATCCGCAGATGGTTGAAATTACCCTTACGGTAAACAGCAAAGAAAAACGCATCCAAAAAATTGTGGTGCTGGACTTTTTCGGAAATCTCAATACCATTGAGTTTACAAAATTTACCCCAAATGCCAAACTTGACAAAAAACATTTTTACCTCGAACTTCCCGAAGACGTTGAAGTGGAAGAACATATAAACGATTAAAAAAAAAGGGCGGCAGCCCTTTTTTTTTACTGAATTTCTTTTTTGTTCTGTTTGCGCATGCACTTTCTTCAAAAAACTGTGTCGTATCTGCGGCAGTCCCCTGAAAACCGATATCTTTTTTTTTATAATTCAAAATTCAAGCATAAAACGGTCAGAACCGTTCCGTCCGCATGACGGCAGACATATTAATATTTGTGCACCATAACTTCCGAAACTTCAACAACGACTTTTAACGGCAGTTTTTCAAAATACCATTGATAGGCAAGGCAATTTTTGTCCGTCACCCTTTTTTCGAAATCCTTTAAAAACGCAATTTCCACTTCGTCCAGACAGCTGAGTCCAAGCCGCAGCTGTTTTTCACGAAACAGCATGGCAACATCTTCATACAGGGCAACACACTCATCCTGCGTAATTTTTTCAAATGGAACTTCCAAAAAAGATTTAAAATGGTTTTTAAAATGATTGTCACAAGCGCGTTCTTCTTTACCTATATATTTTTCAAAAAATTCCGCTTCCTTAACCAAATACGTCAGAGCTTCAGCC
The DNA here is from genome assembly GCA_944324625.1 of uncultured Mailhella sp. Classification (GTDB taxonomy): domain Bacteria; phylum Desulfobacterota; class Desulfovibrionia; order Desulfovibrionales; family Desulfovibrionaceae; genus Taurinivorans. The sequence continues at coordinate 5,444 of CALUWZ010000065.1, forward strand.
AAAAGCTTGTATTCTTCCAAAGGGTCCAAGCACTCTTTACATTTATTCATTGCATCCAGATATTTTTTTGTATGCATAGCTCCTCCATACATATTTTTATTCAAATTATAGTATTTCTAATAAAAAAGCCAGCAATTTTATTGGAAAATAAAATTTATTTTTTCTGCTGTATCTAATAGTATTTATAGACAAAAAAAACGGTTTGTGATAAATAACTGCAAATTTCACATTCTGTGGTGATAAGCATGGATTCACTGACACCGTTTTTGTACGTTTTCATCGGACTTGCGGTTATTTTCGGCGGAATTCTGCGGGGAATAAGCGGTTTTGGCTTTTCCCTGACCCTTGTGGTTGCCTTAACTTTTTTTCTTCCGCCCGTTGAAGCAACAGCCCTTATTTTTATCTGGGAAATTTCCGCAAGCATACTGCATCTGCCCTTTGTATGGAAACATGTTGACTGGAAAGCCCTGAAATGGCTTTGCCTCGGCTGCATTATCGGAACGCCCCTCGGCGTGCTTTCCCTTATTGTTATCCCTCCAGCACCCATGACAGTCATAATCAACGGCACAGTCATTATCCTGAGCCTTGTCATGCTGAAGGGCTTTACCCTGAAGCGCAATCTCACCAATCTGGAAATAATTGGCACGGGTACTGTTTCAGGCGTAATCAACGGAGCTTCCGCCAACGGCGGCCCTCCCGTCATACTGCTCTTTTTTTCAAGCCCCGCAGGCGCAAACGTTGGACGGGCATCGCTTATCGCCTATTTTCTGTTTACCGATATTTTTGCCTCTGCGGTTTTTGCCTCCCAAGGCCTTATGAGTTTCAAAATTATCTTGCTTTCACTGTATTACATTCCGTGTCTCGGCCTCGGAATTTGGATAGGCAGCAAACTCTATCACAAAATTGACGAACGCCTGTTTAAACGCTTTGTCATTATATTATTAATCATTATTTCCGCCTTTGGCTGCGTCAAAGCCCTGCTGGCATAAAACTTGCCGACAAGACATAAAAAAAGGTTTCCTTACGGAAACCTTTTTCTTTATAATACTGCAAACAGTTCTTACGGTCTGATGACTTTATCCGCCAAATCAAGAGCCGTCACAATATCAAGCATATTGGTAGTTTCGCCTATTTTCTTTTCTTCAAGCAAACCGAAGTGGTTCAGGCATGTTCCGCAGACGGAAATTTTCACTCCCTGCGCGGCAAGCTTTTTCAGGCTTTCCAAATTCTTGCCTTCGGCAGTGGCAAGTTTTACCCCGCCGTTTACCATAATCACATGCCACAAATGCATTTCGGGCAAAGTTGCAAGGAAATTTTCCATAAGCTTGGCACCGAGTTCATCGTCACCGTGGCCAAGCTTATCCGTAGAAAGAAAAAGCACTGTTTTCACTTTTTGATGATACGCAAGGTAATCGGCATAATTTTCGCCGTCTTTCAGAAACATGGGCTTTTTATTGAAAATTTCCGTATCCTTGAAAAACGCTGCCTTTTCAAAACTCGGCACATCTTTCTTCACGGAAAATTCCCCCACCTGCGCCATGAGCACGGTCAGCGCAAAAACATTTTCCTCCCTTGTTTCCACATCCTGTATAAAATATCCTGAATTCTGCGCAAAACGGGTAATATTTTCCACAGCGGGACGGTTATCCACAAGCACCAAAAAAATTTCGGGCTGCTGGGTTTGAATAAGTTCTCTGCATTTCAGAACAGGTTCAGGACAGGCCAAACCTCGGCAATCAAGTGTCAGTATCATTTCCCCTTACTCCGTTTATTGTGTTTTATGAAGATTTCTTTTTGCGCAGGGCTTTTTTCAAAGAACGGCTCTGCGGTGAATTGGGATTGCGCAAAGCGGCTTTCAGGGTTGTTCTTGTACCCGGCTTTGCCTTTGCCTTGCCCGCAGTCGGCTTTTTCTCCGCCTTTTCCGCTTTTTCGGGCTGTTCAGGCTTTTGTTCGATATATTGTGACTGCTCCTTAATTTCGGGCATGTCGCTTTTCTTTTTGCCTGCGCGTTTATCACTGTTCTTGGTGTGGGAAGAACGCAGGTGCACGCGCATGGGCGCATGCTCTATGGCAAACAGGCGGCGCAGTGATTTTTCCAGATAGCGCAGATAGGATTCTCCCACCCTGTCCGCATCATTCACAAAGAAAACAAAGGTCGGCGGTTCGCTTTCCGCCTGCGTCAGATAATAAAATTTCGGACGCACGCGCCGCACAACAGGCGGCTGATGCCTTGTCAGAACCAAATCCATTGCCCTATTAAGCTGTCCTGTGGCAATGCGCACGGAACATTCCTCTTTTATCTGTTCCGCCATGGGCAGAAGCATTTTCAGGCCGTAACGGTTTTTGGCTGATGTGGGCATGACAGGCACATGCTGGCAGAACGCCAGTGTTTCGGCAAACTGCTTCTGCAGTTTTTTGCGTTCGGGCGCAGGCACCAAGTCCATTTTATTGAGAATTATCATAAACGGCGTTTTGCGCTCGTCAAGCAGCTCCACAAGACGCTTGTCCTGAGCTGTCAGCCCCTGCAGAGCATCTATGACAAGAAAGGTCACGTCTGCCTTTGTCGTGCTTTTCAGAGATGAGTTAACGGAAAAACGCTCCACGGTATCCGAAATTTTGGACCGGCGGCGTATGCCTGCGGTATCCACAAAAATATATGTTTTGTCATTCCAAAGCAGCGGAACGTCCACACTGTCGCGCGTTGTTCCCGCAAGATCGCTGACTATCATGCGTTCTTTGCCGACAAAAGCATTGAGAATGGAAGATTTTCCCGCATTGGGCCTGCCCAGCAGGCAAATTTTCAAAGGACCCTGCTTCTGCACCCGTTCACGGCCAAAAACAGGCAGTTCACGGCTTGCGCTGTCCGCATCAAAATCAAGGGCCGCTTCGTCGCCTTTATGGTGTTCGGACTGCATGCGCTCGGCTTCGTCAAAATCCACAAGGAAATCTTCGGGATTCATGTTTTCAAAATCAAAATCGCCGTCTGCGTCAGCGCCTTCATCCTGCAGGTTTTCGGCTGTTTCCTGCAGCTCCAAAGCTTCCTGCTCTTGTTTTTCCGCACGCTGTTTGGCTTTTCTGGCTTTCTTTTCCAAGATTGCCTCATCTTCTTCCTGCAGGCCGTGCATGATTTCTTCTTCATCATAATCGGGAATTTCAGGCAGCATATCCACCATTAAACTTTCCAAATAGCGGATTTGGTTGCCGTGTTCGGCGGAAACCGCCACAAGCGGAAAGCCCAGAATATGAAAGTCGGCACACATGATGTCTTCTTTTTCCATGCCGTCCACTTTGTTGACCACAAGCAAGGTCGGCTTGCCCAATTTGCGGATATAGGCTGCCACATGCTCGTCAAAGGGCATAAGTCCGTCTCTTCCGTCCACCACAAGGCAGATGGCGCAGGCTTCCTGCATGGCTTCTTCCGCCTGACGCAGAATTTCTTTTTCAAAACCGCGTATGCCGTCAGGCCCGTCCGCAACCTGATAATGGCTGTCCAGGGTAATGCCGCCCGTATCCACGAGAATGAACGGACGGTGATATTTGCTTTTTACCGTACCTTCCA
>CALUWZ010000066.1 GCA_944324625.1 uncultured Mailhella sp.
GCTGACGCTTACAACACCCTTACCGGTGACAGCCCATTCGGCACATGGGGTCTTATTGCTGAATACGCAGGTTTCTCTTTCATTGAAAACCTCACCCACACCGCTCGCGTAGTATACGTACAAGGCACCAATGAAGTAAAAGATTACACCGCACAAGACATAGAAGCCCGTGCTCTTAACTTCGAAAAACTTACCGAAGATGACACCCTTGTAGAAGTTGACTTCAACTCCACCTACCAAATCTACAAAAACTTCTCCGCAACCTTGGAACTCGGTTACGTATTTGTTGACCAAGACAACCTTGCACAAGGTCAAGATGAAGCTGACGACATCTTCCGTACCGGTCTTACCTTTGTTTACAACTTCTAATTTTGAAGTCTGCTGACAAAGCAAGAAATATGAGCCCCTCGCATGAGGGGCTTTTTTCTTGCCGAAACAAAAGGCTATGAAACTGTATAGACAGCCGTCAATAAGAACCAATTAATACATTTTGGGAAAACAACAGGAACCGGTCTAAGCAAAAAATAATACAGCAGGCAAAAATATACAGAAAACAACGGACAGATCAGAAAAACAGAAGGCAAAATGTATGTGAGCCGTTCATTGCAGGAAAATAGCACAAGCTGTTTTTCGTTTTCTTTTCAGAGCTGATGCAAAACAGACAAAAGCCGTACAAATTTCGGACAGAAAACGAAATTGCGGGACAGCAGAAGAAAAAGCTGCAAAAAACATTACAAATGTATAATTTTTTCTTTTTTCCTCTCTTTTTTATTAATGAGATTATCCTTATCAAACTAATTTAATGTTTCTGTCAAGGAAAATTGAGCAGCGCAATTTGACAGCTAACAAAAAGCTCTGTATTATATCAGAGTTATCATAAAATAATAAGGAAATGCCCATGCGTGCAATGACAGACAGAAGACGCGCCAAAATCGAAAAAGTTTTGAGTCAGCGCCAAAAAGATTTAACCCTTGTACTTGACAATATTCACGATCCTCACAATGTTTCTGCCATATACAGAAGCTGTGACGCTTTCGGCGTTCATAAAGTGCATTTATATTACACAGATACGCCTTTCCCGCACCTCAGCGAAAAAACTTCCGCCTCAGCAAGAAAATGGGTGGACACAGTACGCCATAAAGACAAAGAAAGTCTTGTTACCGATTTAAAAAATAACGGCTATCAAATTCTTGCCACCAACTGCACCCCCGAAGCCAAGCCTCTGCGTGATTACGATCTCACAAAACCCACCGCCATTATCATGGGCAACGAACATTCAGGCGTTTCAGAAGAATTATTTGCCTTGGCAGACGGTGAAATTTATATTCCCATGTTCGGCATGATCCAAAGTTTCAATGTTTCCGTAGCCGCCGCACTGCTCCTTGGCGAAGCAAGCCGCCAGCGTCAGCTCAAAGGAATGTATGACAGCAAAACATTTTCCGAAGAAGAATATCAGGAACTTTTGGCAGACTGGCTGGAACGCTGATTTTTAAACACAAATATATTAATGTAAAAAGCCCGCTGCGGGCTTTTTTCATTTAAATAAATATAGTTCCGAGAATAGTTGAAAATAATTATTTTTTTTACCTCATATTGCTGTCATAGGTATAAGCCATAACCATTAAAAAAATTTTATACAGACAAAATATAAAAAAAGCAGGCTGTTGCCTGCTTTTTTTACTTTCTTATGCCCTTCCGAGCATAAAAGCTTTATAATTGAGTTCCCAGATTTCCGGTTTTGTACTAAGACCCTTCAATGCTTTCAGCCAGTAACTTTCGGGAATTTGGCTGAAAGGCTCAGTTTTGCTCAAAACGCCGAGCATAACCACGTTTGCGCATTTTCCCTGCTTATCGCCAAGGCTCAGGGCTTTTTGCAGCACATCTACGGAAATAACTGTATAGCCCTGCAAAACTTCAGCAATGGCTTCATCTTTCGGATAATTGTCCATGCTTTGGCCCTGCGGCAAAATTTTGGTTTCCGCTAAAATAACTGTACCGCCTTTTTTAAGCATGGTCAGAAAATCAGGACGGAGCACTTCGCTTTTTTCCATAACAATGAGACAATCGGCAGACTGCGGGGCAAGTTCGGGGCTGTAAACATTGCCGCAGGCAAACGTGCTGATGACAGGCCCGCCCATCTGCGCCATGCCGTGGGTTTCGCCCTTTACTACGTTTTCGTCGCCGTAGCCTGCCAAGAAAGCAAGCTGAGCCAAAGCTTTGCCGAAGAACAGGTTGCCCTGTCCGCCGACACCTCTGATAGCAAGGCTGAGCCGTTCGGGACGCTTTGCCTTGTCAAGTTCATCCAAAACAATTTCCTGCGGTGCAGTGAGAACCAATTCTTTCTTTTCCTGTTTAGCGGCAGCTTCTTCCTTATCTTTTTGGCTGATTGCGCCTTTCGGACACATCTGCATGCAGGCGGCACTGCCGCTTGCGCAGGAGGTGCACAAATTGTTCCAAACAGGCTTTTTCTTTTCGTCAAAACCGATTCCGGGACAAATCAGACAGGAACCGCAGGAAATGCATTTTGCCGGATCAAGTTCGGGCCGTGCCTTTTTCTCGGCTGCGGGCACTTTGCGTATGCAGGTTCCTCTGATAACCAAGACAACAAGCCTATCGCTGTCCTGCGCTTTTTCAAATCCTTCTTTGAGTTTTGCCTGCAGTTCTTTATAATCATAGGCACTTGCAGTCAAAATGTCTGCCCCTTCGCTCTCAAGGGCATGCACAAGACTGAACGGAGATTTTTGACCGCCGAGGTTTACCGGTGAACTCGGGCTGGGCTGTCCGCCCGTCATGGCTATCCATTCATTGTCCAGCACAATTTTTAATCCGCCGATATGACGGAACACACTGTTTCTTGTTGCGTCAAGGCCTGTATGACATTCCGTTCCGTCCCCAAGAAGGCTGATGACTTTGCCTTTCATTTCAGGCTTAACGTTTACAAAGCCAGCACGCATGCTTTCGCTTGCACCCATGGCAAGACAGGAATCCAGAGCACCCATAAAATACAGCAGGGTATTGCAGCCGATATCGCCGAAAATTGCTTCCAGCTTGCCCTGTTTGCGCATGCGGCCGAGCAGAAGACCGATTAAGCGGTACGGACAGCCCGCGCAGATCATAGGCGGACGGGGAACAGGCATTACGGAAGACTGAACTTTTTCACAGCTTCCGCCCAAAAATTCCGCAATCAGCGCAAAATTCCATTCCGTAACTTTGCTGTTTTCGGGTTTTCCGATAACCTCAATGCCTGCGGCAAAACAGCTTTCTTCCAAATATCTGTAGCCGTCTTCAAGCACGTATACGTCACCGCCCTGAGACTTAATCCGCTCGGCAAAGGCTTTTATTTTCTTCATGGGCAAAGGATTGGTGAACGCAAGGGAAAGCACGTCGACATCCTTATCCACAACTGCCCTGTATTCTTCCATATACAATGCGCCTGATCCGTATGTAATCACGCCCTTTTTGCCTGATCCCCGATATTCCTTGTTAAGGGGGCTTGTTTCAGCCATTTCCCTGAGAGCAGGCATGCGCTCGTCCATAATTCTGTCATAGGATTTGCGGGCATTATTCGGCAGAGAATTCATATCACGGAAAGAACCTACGCAGGCATCATCGCGCTTTTCCTGCGGACAAAGGCGGATAAGCCCCTCGCTGTGGCACAAAAGACCGCTTGCGTGAATCACGGCGGCGGTTTTGTACTTTCTGGAAATCTCTGCGGCTATTTTGGCAGCTTCATGCATTTCCTGATGACTGCGGGGCTCAAATACGGGCAAAAAACAGCTTTTATACAAATAACGGGGGTCAACAAGATGCTGGGTGGAATTGGGCACAAAATCGCTTGCAACATAAAATATCAGCGCGCCGCGCTCCACGCTGTACGTGGATGCGGAAGTAAATACGTCCCCTGCCTGAAAAACACCGGGAATTTTCATGGTTACGACGGCGTCCTTGCCCGCAAAGCTGGCGCCTACCGCCATGCCTGCGGCCACAGCCTCATTGACTGCCCAGCCCACTTTGATTTTATCCTGTACCTTGGAAAGGCCTTTATCTATGACTTCCGTACTGGGAGTGCCGGGATAGCCGTCCACGCTGTCAATGCCTGCACGCACGCAGCCGCTGGCAAAGGCTATATTGCCCTGCACCACATAGGCTTTTTTTTCCTGTTCTTCGCAAAGTTCTCTCATCATAATATATCCCACCTATGAAAAAGGGGCGCATTGCCCCCATTATAACAATTTTATGCTCTTCCAGCCTGCTTTTTGGGCGTATTCCTGCACATCGGCACCGCCGAGAGCAGTACATACCGCATTGTCCAAAGCTTTCTGCAGATACGGCGCAAAAGCATGAAAATCGGCAATGCCGGTCTGCAGAACTTCTTCGCGGACTTTTTGGCGCATTTCCTTGGTATAGCCCGTCATATATTCCCACAGCGCAGCATTTCCCTTGGCTGACGGAAGCAGATACGTATCAATGTCACCTATAGCACCCACAACGGCTTTGGTCAGTTCTTCCTTGCTGAGCGTCAGATTGCCGAGAAAATCCGCCGTGGCTTTATAAACGTCCAGAGTTCTTTCCACATTGGGGTCACGGTAAGAAACAAAGGCCACCGTACCCGTATTTCTGGCATAACGCACAAACGCGCCGTAGGCTCCGCCCTGCACGCGCACCCTGTCCCAAAGATAGCCCATGCGCAGAAAACGGGTAATGACATGGGCTGAACCGTGGAAATTATATCCCGTATCTTTCAAATTCGCACCAAGTCCCACATAGTTGACCTGCGCAGGCAGAATAAGCCCTGTTCCTTCACGGCTGAAAGCATAGCTGCGCTCAGCCGGAAGCGGTGCATTTTCAGAAAGATTTTCCAAAATCTGCACAAGCCTGCCGCCTTTTTTCAGCAAATCGGCACTGCCCGTCAGACTGAGCACGCTGTTTGCCCTGACAAGCACGCTTGCGTGCAGAGCATTTAATTTTTCCTGCAATGACGGATAATTTTCCTGCACACTGTCAGCAAGACTGCGGATATAATCCCAGTAAGGCAAACCGTTCATGGCCTCATTAAGATAGCCGAGCTTGGAGAACATGCCGTTAATATAAGAAGCAAGCAGACTGTGGCCGGACGGAATCATGGTCTGCTCAAAGCGGGCCTTGTCTTCCCAAACCATTTGCTGAAAACGGTCCGCATTGGAAAAATCGGCATTGAGAAGAATTTCTTCCAGCAAGCTGTATAAACTGTCAATCTTCTCTTCCACAACTTTGGCAAAAATGCGCAGATACATGAAAGGCTTGTCTTCGTCAACTTGACTGTGCACGGCAATGCCTGCGTCAAGGCCGCCCGTTTGTGCGGAAATTTCCAGTCCCAAATCCACAAAATCGCGTTTTTTGGTTCCCATTTCCGTAAGCGCCCTGCAGTACAGGGAAAGCAAAGGCAAATCTTCCTGACGCACATGGTCGAGCGGCAGAAGCATGCGGACGTATAAAATGCCCGTGGTATCAAGTTCATGGTGCAAAACCGTAATGCCGTCCCTGCGCACGACATTCAGGGGATTTTCCCTGCCCTCGGCAGGAATGTCCGCAAGGCTCAAAGTCGGTATGGTAGCAAGGGCTTCCTTGCTGTCCTCCTTGGCCTGCGCAGCAGCCAGCGCAGCAGACAAATCAACAACCTGCTGTTTTTCTTCTTCATTCAAAGAAGCGGCAATTTTGTCCATGCGTGCCTGTTCTTCTTCGGCGCGCTGTTCGGTCAGGGACGCATTGGGCAAAAGCACAACAAGACTGCGGTGCGTATTGTCAAGGAACCATTTTTTAATGGCATTTTCAAAAACTTTTTCCCCTGAAGCAAGGCGGCGTTTAATGCTTGCAAGGGGTTTCTCCCATGCAAGGGGCACAAACGGATCTTCATTGTACAGCCATGTACTCAAACTCTGGAACATAGCGGAAAGCCCGCGGGGGAAATTGCCCGTATTGTTTTCACGGAGCATAAATTCCGTGGCGGAAACTGCGCTGTCAACGGCTTTTTGGCTTATGCCGCTTTCTGCAAGATCAGCCAGCGTTTCCATAATCAAAATTTCGATTTTATCGCCGTCCGCGGGCAAAACGGAACGAAGACCGATGGAATAATAAGCCTGGCGCAGATCCGTTTCCATGCCGCAGCCCGTTACGTCTTCGCCGAGCCCTGAATCCATAAGCGCCTTGCGGAGCGGAGAACCTGGAAGCGCAGTCAGGATATGTTCCAGCATTTCCAAAACCATCATTTCTTCGGCGTCTTTGCCTTCGCACAAAAGCCAGTTTACGGTAACATGGGCATTTTTGGGATTGCCGTCATCTTCGTCGGCGGCGTAAAAACTTTCGATTTTGCGTTCATAATCAAGGCGTTTCTGCAAAGGTACTGCTGAATCGATTTTCTGTTCCTCAAAATCCTGCAAAAGCAGCGCAATCTTTTCAAGACGTGCCTCTTCAGGGTCATCTCCCCAAAAGAAAAAACGGGCATTGGTCGGATGATAATAGCGGGTGTGAAAATCTTTAAATTCCGCATAGGTCAGATTTAAAATTTCAGGAGGATTGCCGCCGGAATCCAGACTGTACAGAGTATCGGGAAAAACGGAATGCTGGCTTTCCTCGGCAAGCACGGAATCGGGGGAAGAATAAACCCCCTTCATTTCATTGTATACGACGCCTTTAAACGTCCATTTGGAAGAATCGGCATCTTCGGCATGAATATGCCAGCCTTCCTGCAAAAGCACGTTTTCGTCAATTCTCGGATAAAAAACGGCATCCAGATACACGTCAATCAAATTATAAAAATCCTGCAGATTGGTGCTCGCCACGGGATAGCAGGTTTTATCGGGAAAAGTGAGCGCATTCAAAAATGTCTGCAGGGAACTTTTCAAAAGTTCCACAAAGGGTTCTTTTACGGGATATTTCTTGGAACCGCACAAAACAGAATGTTCCAGGATATGGGCAACGCCCGTGGAATTTTTCGGCGGAGTGCGGAACGCAACGCCGAAACTTTTGTTTTCGTCGTCATTGACAACGCTGATAAGTTCTGCCTTAGTCTTGTTATGCTGCCAAAGTCTGGCAATACCGCCCACTTCGGAAAGTTTTTCTTCACGGAGCAAGGTAAAATCTTTATGCATAGTTTCCTCTGTAAATAATTTCAAACAATTATGTCTCAGCTTATCTTTCAAAACAAGCAGTCTGAAAATTTTCAAAAGTTAAAAAAAAATGGCTCTTTCGAGCCATTAAATAAAAATATTATAATGAACAAAATCGGCTCTTAGCAATTGGCAGCGCGCAGGGTTTCTTCAACGGTTTCAAGACTTGGGGTAGCATCGTCGTCCAAGCGGCAAAGCGTGCGCACCGCAAGCATAAGCATGTCAAAGGGCAAAGTCATTTCCGTGCTGCCGTTGTTAACGGTACAGGAATCCCCGTGCATATTGATTTTATAAGCACGGCGTTCTTTATGTTTTCCGGCCCCGGAAACCACGGAATACACCTGTTCATGACTGTCGGTCACATAAAGCTTTTGGGTAGTAAGAGAGGCTTCTTCTTCGTCGTACCAAGAAGATTCGGAAAAAAGACGGCCTTTGAAATTCATTTCACCGCCGTTGTCAAGCTTTAAACAAACTTGTTCCATAGGATTGTCTTTGGACTGATACATAAAGCCTCCGCAACGTTAAGCCATGAGCGCCAATACCGATTCCGTATCATTGCTTATGCATTTTATGATTATTTTTTTACACAGCTTTCGCCGAAATGTCAACCAAACAGGCTTTTGGCTTTTGCACGGCACAGAAAAAATTTTATAGATTTAAACCCTATACACGGCAAAAAATTTTTGTTAACTTTCCCCTTCAAGGAGGACATTATGCCTGTTTTAACTTTTTCTCTGGGCCCGCTTGAAACCAACTGCCATTTATACCACAACGGCACAGACGCCATTATTATAGATCCCAGCGGCCACATGGTTGATATTCTTAATGAAATCAAAAATAAAAAACTCACGATTCAGGGAATTTTGCTGACGCACATGCATTTTGACCATGTATACGGCTGTGCGGAATTGGAAAGCTTTGTAAAAATCCCCGTACAGGCCGGAAAGGAAGATATCGAAATTGCAGACATTCTCCTTTCTTCCGCCAAACGCTACGGCCTGCCCGAAGTGGACGAATTTCATCCTCAGCCCATTGAGGAAGGACTGCACAAATTCGGCAGCATTGAAGTGGATGTGCGCCATGTTCCCGGACACAGCCCCGGTTCACTTGCCTATTACATCAAAGACGAAAACATTGTTTTCACCGGCGACGTGCTCTTTTACCGCAGCATAGGCCGTTCCGACCTGCCTAAAGGCGACTTTGACACGCTGGCAAAAAGCATTCGCGAAAAACTTTATACCCTGCCGGAAGAAACAGTCGTATACTGCGGCCACGGTCCTGAAACCACCATCGGCGACGAACGCATTAAAAACGCCTTTGTGCGGGCTTAATACAGTAATATGAAGTACGGCATTTATTCATGCAGTCCCCGTGCGGGCGGCAACTGTGATTTTTGTGCGGGACTTATCCAAAAATATGTGCAGGACTGTTCCCTGTATTTTCCCTCCCGCAAAATAATACAGCCCTGCGCTGCCTGCGGATTTTGCGAAAATGCGCTGGGCCAATGCTCTTTCAGCATAATGGAAGACGATACGGCAACCCTTATGTATAAAGAACTCTTTCAGCTTAAGCGTGCCGTTTTCATCGTGCCGATTTATTTTTACCATGTGCCTGCAGGCTTCAAAGCCTTTCTGGACAGGGCGCAGACTTGGTATGTTCTGCCAAAGGAACAAAAACCTGCCAAGGACCTGAAAATCAAAGTCATACTCATCGGCGCGCGGGAACAAGGCGAAAAACTTTTTGAAGGCGCAAGCCTCAGCATTAA
>CALUWZ010000067.1 GCA_944324625.1 uncultured Mailhella sp.
CTGAATAATATCCAAAATTTTTTTATCTGTACTATCTAATTGATAACTCATAATTCACTCACTTTTCTTTTTTATACGTTACCCATTTTCCTGAAATTTAAAAAGACAAAAAAATTGCTTGCGTATGATTTTGTTTTGCAAGATACTAAGCCGTCATTCGGAGGTGCTGTATGCAACATAAAGTTTATTGGATTGAAGGTGACGGTATCGGCGCCGATATTTGGAAAGCAGCCATGCCTGTCGTCAATGCCGCCGTCAAACAGGCTTATCACGGTACGGAAGAAATAATCTGGCAGGAACTTTTGGCAGGCGAAAAAGCCTTTGCCCAAACCGGCAAACATTTGCCTGAAGAAACGCTGAATGCCTTGAAAACGGCAAAAGTTGCCATAAAAGGGCCCCTTGCCACGCCTGTGGGCACAGGCATACGCAGTCTTACGGTTACCATGCGTCAGACTTTTGATTTGTATGCATGCATTCGTCCGGTAAAATGGTACAAAGGCATTATTGCTTCCGTGCGTCACCCTGAAAAAGTCAATATGACTATTTTCCGCGAAAATACGGAAGACGTTTATGCAGGCATCGAATTTGCCTCAAACACGGACGAAGCAAGAAAACTGATTGATTTCTTAAATCAAAACTTTAATAAAAACATAAATGCCGAATGTGCCATAGGCATTAAACCTATGACGGAAAAAGGCTGCAAAAGGCTTGTCCGCCGTGCCATACAGTATGCCGTTGACAATAAGCTTCCAAATGTAACCCTTGTCCATAAAGGAAACATTATGAAGTTTACGGAAGGGGCATTCCAAAAATGGGGCTATGAAGTGGCAAAACAGGAATTCGGCGATGCAACCGTTACGGAGAAAGAAGTCCGTGAAGGAGCTGACCCCAACGGTAAAATTATTATCAAAGACAGAATTGCCGACGCCATGTTTCAGGAAGCACTGCTTCGTCCCGAAGAATACAGCGTCATTGCCACAACCAACCTTAACGGCGATTATCTTTCCGACGCGCTTGCCGCTCAGGTCGGCGGACTCGGCATGGCTCCCGGCGTAAATATGTCCGATAACTTGGCAATTTTTGAAGCAACACACGGCACAGCCCCGACAGCAGCCAATAAAGATATTGCAAATCCCTGCAGCCTGCTGCTTTCCGCTGCCATGCTTTTGGAACATATAGGCCTTGAAAAAGCAGGCAAAGCCATTCAGAATGCCATTCAAAACCTGATTGACAAAAAAACCGTCACACAAGATTTGGCAAAGGAAATCGAAAATGCAGAATCTGTTTCCTGTTCCGGATTCGGAAAACTGCTGCTTGCGGAAATCGAGGCCATGGAATTTTAAATAAATTTTTGCAAAACATTCTGCAATAACGCCGTGTTAGTCAATGCTTTCACGGCGTTTCAATTTTTTTTTTTTTTTTTAATCTTGCCCTTATTGCAGGAATGATTAAAGTATGGCTATGCGCAAGCAAAAACATTTTTTGAGGTACTTTTATGCCAATGTTTGATTTTCAATGTCCCAAATGCAATCACCGATTTGAGGAATTGGTTTATGGAGATGAAAAGGCAGTTTGTCCACAATGCGGAGAAAAAGACATCGAAAGGCTGGTAAGTGCCCCAAGTCCATTAAAAACAGGTGCTTTCCCATTTAAGGTTGGCCCTGTTCATTCTCGTGTGGCTATGAATAAAAATTTTGCCAAGCCACCCTGCAATGGTGCCTGCTCAGGTACCATTACAAACGAGTAACAGGAGATAATATGAAAAAAATATTGCTGAATTCCTGTGTTGCCGTTCTTATGGCGGTAACCGTTGTTTCACAGGCTTTTGCGGGAATTAATCTTCCCTCCATCAGTCCGCTTGTCAAAGAAGTCGGTCCTGCCGTTGTCAACATCAGTACCGAACGCGTGGTAAAAGACCGCATGGGTCTTCCGGGCATGCCGCGTGAATTTCAGGACTTTTTTGAACAATTCGGCCCATTTTTCGGACCGCAGGGCGGTACAAGGGAACGCCTGCAAAGCGCTTTGGGAACAGGCTTCATTATTTCCAAAGACGGCTACATTGTAACCAATAATCATGTGGTTCAGAATGCCGACAAAATTTATGTCACCCTTTCCGACAAAAACAAAAAAGATGACAAAGTAACCGCAAAAGTTATCGGTCTTGATCCTGAAACCGATCTGGCTTTGCTGAAAATTGACTCCAAAAAAGATCTTCCTTATGTCAAATTCGGCGATTCCGACAAAATGGAAGTCGGTGACTGGGTTGTGGCCATCGGCAACCCCTTTGGGCTCAGCAACACAGTAACCACAGGTATCGTGAGTGCCAAAGGCCGCGACATTCACGCAGGCCCCTATGACAACTTTATTCAGACTGACGCCTCTATTAACCCAGGCAACTCAGGCGGTCCGCTCCTGAACCTTGACGGTGAAGTAATCGGCATCAACACTGCCATTGCCGCCAGCGGTCAGGGCATCGGCTTCGCCATTCCGAGCAAATTGGCTTCTTCCATTATCGATCAACTGAAATCAGGACAAAAAGTAAGCCGCGGCTGGATCGGCGTAACCGTACAGGATTTGGATGACGTCACAGCAAAAGCCCTTGGCCTGAAAGAAGCAAAAGGCGCACTTATCGGTTCTGTCATGCCTAAGGAACCTGCAGACAAAGCAGGGCTGAAATCCGGCGATATTGTGGTAAAAATTGAAAATACGCCTATCAATAACGCAAGTGATCTGACCAAAGCTATTGCCTCTTATAAACCGAACAGCAAGATTAAAGTCACTGCCCTGCGCGACGGCAAAGAAAAACAATTTACCGTAACCCTCGGTGAAAGAAACCTGACTGCCAATGCCCAAAAAGGCGAACTGAAAAACGGTCTCAGCCTCGGCATTTCCCTGCGTGAACTGACTGCACAGGACAAGCAGACCCTGCGTGTTCCCGAAAATATTAACGGTCTTCTTATCGTAGACGTAAAACAGGGCGGACAGGCAGCCAAAGCAGGCATTATGCCTCAGGATATTATTCTTGCCGCTAACCTGAAGCCCGTAAAATCCGTACAGGATCTGACTTCAATCATTGAAAAGGAAGGCAAACAGAGAGGAGCTGTGGTATTCCAAATTTACCGCCAAGGCAACTCCTTTATTGTAAGCATTCCGTTTGAAGAAAAAAAATAACGGAAAATCAAAAGATACAAAAAAAGGCACATTATGTGCCTTTTTTTGTATCTGCTCTAATCCGAAAATTTAACTGTACAATCTATCTGATTTTTTTATCTTTTTGAACTGTATTAAAAAAATCACTATAAAACCAAAAACAGCTACTGCTCTATTTTGATAATATAAATTTATTCACGAAAAATTTATAAAGAGGATATGTAATTCGATGAGAAAGCAATATTAAAACAGCTTTCAGCAAACGGCTTCCCTTTTTGTAATCATATCCCTGTGCAGCAATGCAATATCCAAGCAGAGCTTCACAAAAATATGTAAATTCGGAAAAACGTTCATTAGTGTCATTAACAAAATCTTCAATAGTAAATTTATGCTGCAGACATTTAAACAACCCAGCTCTGGCCATAAAAATAGTGCCGCCATAATATTTAAAAGAAGATATTTTTTTCAAATTGCTGCATGATACTGCGTCAGAATACGTCAAAGAAGAACTTTCAGACAAAGAAAAAGTAATTAAATACGGAGCATAACCGCTGGCCCCCAAATTTTTATCATCAATAAAATCCTGCAATCTTTTTTCTATATTTTTACTTCCCAAAATATCATTAAGCATGCACTCCCGCCAGTAATGCAGTCCGCAGTTTACTCCTTTTATTTTTCTTCTTTGTTTTACGTTCCTCTTGCTGTGAATTTTATATATAATATCGTAATTATCTAAATTAATAGAATTAATCACATAAAAAAAAGGATACAAATCAGCCCCTGCATTATCAACGGTAAGTATAACGGCATTAAATAAACCTGTTATTTCTTTAAACAGTTTTTCGTTATGAGCGGTTGTTGTTACATACAGGTCAAACTCACTTATTTGTTTTAAATTTATAAGATACGGTTTTATGTTCTCCCACAGTTCATGATAATATAAATGCAAAATAACCAGTTTTTTTAATTTTACGATTTCCTGATTCATCAATTGCTCCAAAATTATTTGCGCCCTATGCCCCGATAAGCAAAGCCGCCTGCTTTGACTTTTTCTTTGTCAAGACAATTCCTGAAATCCAAAATTGTTTTGGTGCGCATGGCGCCGGCAACTTTTTCCAAATCCGTTTCTTTAAATTCCTGCCATTCCGTCAAAATTACCAAAACATCGGCGCCCTGCACGGCAGTATACATGTTCTCGGCAAAGCTCACTTTATTTCCCAGCAAAATTTTGGCTTTTTCCATGGCTTTTGGATCATATACACAGATATTTGCTTTATTTTCCAATAATTGAGCCAAAATATCAATAGCGGGACTTTCCCTGCAGTCGTCCGTACCTGCTTTAAAAGCAAGTCCCCACACGGCTATTTTAGGATTTTCAATGCCTTTTACTGACAGCAAAATCCGTTCAGCCATGTCCTTTTTGCGTTTGTTATTGCCCTGTATAACTGTATTGATAAGCCCCATTTCCACATTGTTCTGCCTTGCCATATAGGCCATTGCCAGCGTATCTTTTGGAAAACAGCTTCCTCCGTACCCGGGGCCGGGCTGCAGAAATTTATCGCCTATGCGGGTATCTGCGCCTATTCCCTGCGCAACTTCAAAAATATCAACGTCTGTTTTTTCACAAAAATCAGCAAGTTCGTTCACATAATGGATTTTCATGGCTAAAAACGCATTGGCGGCATATTTAATGGTTTCAGCAGAACGCCTTTGAACGTGCAGAATTTTGGTTTTGTCCGCAAAATATGAATATAAATTTTTAATAACATTAAAAGCCCGTTCGGAATTGGCGCCGACAATTATCCTGTCAGGATGAAAGAAGTCATGAACGGCAAAACCTTCACGCAGGAACTCAGGCAGGGAAACAACATCAAAATCTGCTTTGGGATTTTTCTTTTTTATGAGAGTTTCAATGTCATCTCCCGTTCCCACCGGTACGGTAGACTTAGTGGCAACAACAGTATAGCCCTGCAGAAAATCAGCCAGTTCCGTGGCGGCAGCATGAATATATTTCATATCTGCTTCCTTGGTTATGGGATGCGGAGGCGTACCCACGGCTATTATAATTAAATCAGCATTGCCGACAGCTTCTTTCATATCGCTGTCAAAAGCAATGCGTCCGTTTTTGCTGTTTTTGCCGCACAGCTCTTCAAGGTTCTGTTCAAAAAAAGGCAATTGTCCGTTTTTAAGTTTATTGATTTTGGATTCTTCCCTGTCAATGCAAACGACCTTATGCCCTATTTCCGCCAGTCCTACGCCTGTTGTAAGCCCTACATAGCCGGTACCTATAACAGCAATTTTCATAATCAATTCCTGTTGTTAAATAAATGAATTTGTGTTTTCAAATATGCAATGGTTTTATCAAGTCCCTCATCAAGAGATATTTTGGGCTGCCAGTCCAGTGCCGACATAGCAAGACTGATGTCAGGCTTTCTTTGTCTGGGGTCATCCTGCGGAAGATCTTTATAACAAATTGTACCGCCTATTTTATCAATAATACATTCAGCGAGTTCCTTTACGGAAAATTCCGCAGGATTGCCTGCATTGAGAGGCCCTGTAAATGATTTCGGAGAATTTATTGTTTTTATTAACACATCAATTAAATCATCAATATAGCAAAATGAACGGGTTTGCCTGCCGTCTCCGTATACCGTGAGAGCTTTTCCGCTCAATGCCTGACAAATAAAATTGGAAACAACCCTGCCGTCGTTGGGATTCATAAAAGGCCCGTATGTATTGAAAATACGGACAATTTTTATATTTACGCCGTATAAGCGGTGATAATCAAAAAACAAACTTTCCGCACAGCGCTTTCCTTCATCATAACAGGAACGCACGCCTATAGGATTGACATTGCCGCTATAGCTTTCTTTTTGCGGACTTTCCAAGGGATCACCATACACTTCCGAAGTAGAAGCCTGCAAAATAACGGCATTGTGAGCCTTGGCAAGTTCAAGCATATTCAGTGCGCCCAACACGCAGGTTTTTGTTGTTTCAATGGCATGCATGCCCTGATAAGCCGGAGGAGATGCCGGACAGGCCAGATTGTATATCTGATCGATTTTTTCATCCCAATGAAACGGATTGCAGATATCATGTTCGATAAAAATAAAATTTTTGCAGGAAAACAAATGAGCAATGTTTTCCGTTCGTCCGGTATAATTATTGTCTAAGCAAAGAACTCTGTTCCCTTCATTAAGCAAACGGATACAGAGATTTGTCCCGATAAATCCGCTTCCGCCCGTAACAAGTATCGTCTTCATAGCATGCCTTTTTTTCAAAAAATACGGCATGTTCAAAAAAAAAGCAATAGCATGGGGGGATTTGTTTTTGCAGGAAAAACAAATTATGCAATAATTCCAATTTCCTTTAAAACTTCAAATAATTCAAAAAGTTTTATGGGTTTGGCAATATGGGCATTCATGCCAGCATCACGGGTTTTTTTGATATCTTCCTGATAGGCATTGGCAGTAACGGCAACAATGGGAATTTCTCTTATTTTTTTATCGGATAAGTTCCGAATTTTTTGGGCAGCTTCGTATCCGTCCATGACAGGCATCTGCAAATCCATAAAAATAATGCGGAACGGATCTGACGCATCCATATTCAATACCGCGTCATAAGCCTTTTTCCCATTTTGCGCAACGGTTACCCTTGCCCCGCACTTTTCCAAAATCTTTTTGAACATCAGTATATTAACTGAATTATCTTCAGCAAGCAAAACAGACATGTTCTGCAAATGAATATTGTTTGTGGTAAATTCCTGTTGATTTTCTTTTATCAGGCAGCTTTCATTTAATTGATATGGAAGTTCCACAGTAAAAGTTGCGCCGTGTCCGAGTTCAC
Organism: uncultured Mailhella sp.; assembly: GCA_944324625.1. GTDB lineage: Bacteria > Desulfobacterota > Desulfovibrionia > Desulfovibrionales > Desulfovibrionaceae > Taurinivorans. Next base: position 6,997 of record CALUWZ010000067.1, read on the forward strand.
TTTCAACGGAAATACTTCCGCCAAGATTGTCCACAAACGCTTTGACAATGGATAAGCCCAGTCCGAGTCCTTGAATTTTTCGGATTTTGCCGTTCTCTTCACGGTGAAACGGATTGAAAATATACGGAATATTTTGTGCTGCAATGCCTATGCCCGTATCCTGAATCCGCAATGTGTAATAGCCCACAAGTGCTGACTGCTTGCCGGATTTTTCAAAAATACTGATATCAATTTTGCCTCCGTCAGGAGTGTATTTTATGGCATTGCCTACAATATTGCTGAAAATACGGGAAAATTTTGTTTTGTCGCCCAAAACGATATCATGTTTTATTTGAGAAAAATCCGTTGTTACCAAATGCTGTCTGGTCAAAATTTCAGACTGATAAAAAGCCAGCACTTTATTGGATTCTTCCATAAGGGAAAACGGTTCATGCGTTTTTTCGGAAGATCCGTTTTCTATTTTGTTTAACTCAAGAATATCATTGAGCAAATTTAATAAATGTTCTGAACTTTGTTTAATTATCTGAAAACTTTCAGCCACCTGCTCCTTATTGTCCAAATCTTCCATGGCAAGCTGCGTCATGCCCAAAATAGCATTCATAGGCGTACGCAGATCATGGCTCATGGAAGCCAAAAAAGAATTTTTGGCATGATTGGCCGTTGTGGCAGCTTCAAGAGCCTGAGATAAAACTTCATTTTTTTGCATTTCAGCTGCATACATATCGGTAATGTCACTGCATGCAATATTGATTATATACGGAACTTGTGAAAATTTAAAAAATTGTATTTGCTTGTAGCGAATATTTTTAGAATCACCGCTGCGTTTTATTCTGCAAATAAAACTGTAAAAATTATATTGACGGATATTTTCAAAAATTCTCTCACAGTTAAATTCATGCCGTACTTTTTCAATGTCATCTTCATGGACATATCCATTCAACAATAATTCAAAATCATTATTAAATTTTCCGCTGAATGGTATCATTCCAAGGATAGGTTCAACACGTTTTTCGGGAAACAGTGAATATGTATTGCTTTGTGTATTCAATTGAACAAAAAAATCAATCTGTGAATACAAATGATGATCTGAATAGGTATTTTTTATCAGTTCTTCGCTGACGTCATACATTGCTTCAAAGCACCAAATATCATTAGTTTCAGGTGCTTCAAATAATGTATTGTAACTTCTGGTCCATAAAAATTTACCTTGATTCAAAAAAGGAAATACAGTTTTAAATTTTAAATCACCCTGCATGAATCTGTGCAGCAAAGATTTTTTGTCATAAATTAAAGCTAATTCTTTTTTGGCTTCTTCCGTTGCAATAAAACGTTTAATTTTTTCCAAAAATATATGCAGGGGAATGGGATTTGAAAATGTATTTTTAAATTCACTGCGAACGTAAATTATATGTACGGAATCCTGCGTTAAATTATAGCCCCAGCGGGCAAGCAAATTTTTATTGTCTTCCTGCCATTCTCCTATTTGGGTGGAAAAAAATTGCAGAAAATCATGCTGTGATTTTATTTTTAAAGAATTCTGTTCATCATCAAGTTCTGTAATAAATCCCTGAATATTGCAGATTAAAAGCATATTGTTCTTTTTGGTAAGCGTAATGGAACTGTTTACCCAAAATTTACCCTGCAATTCAGCCATTAAATGAACAACGGCATATTCAATCGAAATACGCTGAACAGTATACTTATGAAAAATAACTTTATGGGTTGCCGCTAAAGATTTTTGACGGGAATAAAAGTAATTTTTGAGAGTTTCTTTACCGACAATATCAACAGCTCCCATAGAATTATAATAGGTAA
>CALUWZ010000068.1 GCA_944324625.1 uncultured Mailhella sp.
ATACGGCATCGGTGCCTGTGAAGTAGTCGGTTTTGTAAGCTGCGGCGGCTGTCCCGGCAAAAAAGCGGTTACCCGTGCCGCCATGCTCAGAGACAGAGGTGCGGAAGTGATTATGCTTGCTTCCTGTATCGGCAAAGGAACTCCCATCGGTTTTCCCTGTCCGAATAAAGGTCTTATGATTAAAGCCATTAAAGAAAAACTCGGCGATGACATTCCCGTGCTGGATTACAGCCATCAGCCTTCACCAAAAAAATAAGCCTGCGGTTTTGCGGTAACTTGTCTGAAATATTGTATGCAGGGAAAATCTGTTTAGAAGTTTTTCCCTGCTTTTTTTATTGTATTATCAGCAGTTGGTGTCAGCGTTTTGTTTTTTATATTTTTAAAGCCTGTGCTTGGTACTGCGGCGTTTATGCAGTGACTGCTGCGAAAATTATTTCCGCAGAAAAAAATAAAAAAAGCCCGAACATGTCGGGCTTTTTTTATGGCTGATAACTTGTTATTTTTTGTTGAGCTCAGCTTCCTGAGGGAAGAGGGGGCAGTAACGGTAAGTTACGGCAAGCGTTACAATGGAGTAGCCGAGAATAAGGGCAAAAGCACCCCATTCTGCCCAGTTGGCCCAGTACCATTGCCAGTTTTCAAAAGGCATGACGGGAATGCCGAGAGCCTGAACAGTCATAACAAAGCGGTTGAGCACAATGCTGAAGCAGGTAACAAGGGCGCCGATGTAGAAAAATGCGGGGATTTTTCTGAGTGCGGGCAAAGCCATGCAGGCAATGCCGATGACAAGGGCAATGTGTTCCGCATAGAACCAGAAGGAACTGTAAACAAAACCTGTGAACATTTGGTCAAAGGTAAGGCCGCTTCTTGGCAGAACGCTGTTTACCCATGCATAGGAGTCAAGGAATTTGCCTATGGTATAGACAATCAGCATGGTGCCGCCGATTTTGCCCATAAGCTGTTTGACTTTCCAAGAAACAAGAGTTTTTCCCGTAATTTTTTCCATGAGCGTTACCATGAGCACGGAGAACATGGGGCCTGCGCTGACGGCTGAAAGCAGATAAAGGAAGAAGGTCCACGGCCAGATAAAGAAACCGTCGCGGAAAATGTAGGGACGGCCGAAGAGCACGCCGTACATGCCGCCGAGGCTGCCTTGGTGGAATGTGGAAAGGAATGCGCCTATGCCTGCAAAAAGAGGCATATAAACGTGGAAGTTGTGGGCAAGGTGCTGGATGAATTTATTGCTTTCAAATTTGCGCTGTTCAAGAATGAGAGGAATATATTCAATGATAAGCACAATGCAGTAGCAGGTAATGCAGAAGATAACTTCCGTGAGCATGGAGTGGACGTTGGGGTACCAGTAGCCGAACCAGCTTCTGAGGGGCTGGCCGATGTCGAGCACGAGAATGAACATGGCGCCCGTGTAGCAGAGAAAGCCCACAACGGCCGTGAAGCTTACGATATTTTTGAGTTCGTCGATATTGAGAATGTAGCGGAGCAGACCCGTAAAGAATGCGCCTGCACCTAAGGCGATAACCGCAAGGTCAACGGTGATCCATAAGCCGAAACCGAATTTATCGTCAAGACCTGTCGTGCCGAGACCGTTTGCCAAAACCACAAAAGCGGAAATTACTCCCCAAAGGAGCAAGGCTGCGGGAATGAGCATGAACAGGGAAAACTTGGTAAATGAGCAGCGTTCGCACCCTTTTGGGAAAAGGGCATTGTCAATTGGTTTGCTGTAATCCATAGTCTATCCTTTTCCTAGTGGGAATTATTGAGAAGAGTCTGCAAAGGCTTGCCTGTTTCTTCTTGTTCAAGATAGTTGTCGCCCAGACGGCGTACCCATTCGCGTTTGCTGAGATAGTAAACCTGCGGATCGGTGCCGAGGCGTTCCAGAAGGCGGAAAGCATAGGGACTCTGCTTAAGTTCGTATACGCGGTGTTCGGGATTGTTCAGATCTCCGAAAACAATGGCTCCGTTGGGGCATGCTTCCGTGCAGGCAGTTTGGTATGCTTCTTCGGGGAGCATGAGCGGATCTTCACCGTTGGCAATTGCTTTGTCTTTTGCTTTCATGAAACGGTGGTGGCAGAAGCTGCATTTTTCCACAACGCCGCGGGGACGGGTTGAAACGTCCGGGCTGAGGGCTTCTTTCAGGTCTCCCGGCCAGTAAGGGTCAAACCAGTTGAAATAGCGGGCATGGTAAGGACAGCTTGCCATGCAGTAACGGCAGCCGATGCAGCGGGGAGTTACTTGGCTGACTATGCCGCCTTCTTCGTTTTTGTCCGTAGCCACAACGGGGCAGACCGTCACGCAGGAGGGATTGCCGCACTGCATGCAGGGACGGGGAAGAAAAACGGTTTCATGTTCGGGATATTCTTTGCCGTTGGACAGGCGGTATACTTTAAGCCAGTTGAGCGCGCGCAGTTTATTGCTTGCGTCTTCCTGAGGAGCAACGTTGTTTTCTGCTTGGCAGGACATCATGCAGGCACCGCAGCCTGTGCATTTGTCAAGGTCGATGACCATGCCGTAGCGGACAGTAAAATCTTTAAAATGAGCCATGTTTTACCCCTTTACCACTTTTGCGGCGCCTGACCAAACGGGAAGGTCGGAGCCTGCTTCCATATCTATCTGGGTGTACTGCAAAATGTTATTGCCTTTATTTACGGAAAAACGGTCAAATTCCGTATGGCCGAGTCCTGCCATGACGGCAGCCGTGTCGGGCATAATGCCTTCATAGAGTTTTACCAAAACAGGCATACGGCCGTTTTGGGTTTCCACAAAGGCTTTTGTTTTGTCGGCAAGGCCGAGTTTTTCTGCCGTTGCCTTGTTCATTTGGGCAACGCAGAGGCCTTCTTGGAGCTGATAATCCGCAATGGCACGGTTTGCATAGGGAGGTATGCCCGTGCTTGGATTGCCTGCCGCTGCATTGGTATATACATGCAGAGCAAACTCAGGGGCTTTGGCGGGTGCTTTTTTGGTCAGAAGAGGCATGAGGCTGATCACGGGAAGTGTGAAAGCGCTGTTTGCTTCCTGATAGGTTGCGCCGCTTTCAAGGTATTCCTGAAAGTCTGCGCCAAGGGCGTTTGCTCTCATTTCCAAAAGGGACGGAATATCGCTGACGCCGAGGTCAAGGCCGAGTTCGTCGGCAAGGGCTATGATAAGTTCGCCGAGGGGGCGTGCCTGATAATGGGGTTCGGTCACGGGTTTTGCCAGTGTCCAGTTTATGCTGCCTGAGCCGTAGGGGGTGAATACGTCGTCAAAACGTTCCAAACCGTGCGCAATGGGAAGAACAAGGTCACATTCGGCGCAGGTTTCGCTCCAGTGGGCTGCAAAGCAGATTTTATAGGCGATTTTCGCAAAACATTCCTGAACCTTTGCATTGGGAGAAAGGGCATAAACAGGGTTTGCGTCATTGATGAAGAGAAGTTTCGGCGCCGCAAGGCTTCCGTCTGCAACTTGGCGGCAGAAAGCAATGAAATTGCGTTCCAAAATATCTGCCGTGCTTTGGGCGGAAGGAAGAAGGGGAGCCTGTTCGGGCAGGTTCACAAGACCGCCGTCTTGGTTTATGCGGCCGAGCATATAGTTAATGGCAATGGCCAGCATGTGCACGCCGGAACCCAAGCTCTGACCTTCGGCAGTTCCTGCAAATACAAGGGGACGGCTTGCGTTTTTAAGCGCGGAAACAACGTTTTCGAGCTGTTTTGCGGTGCAGCCGCAGGCTTTTGCCGCAGCTTCGGGGCTGTACTGGGCGGAAAGGCCTGAAATGGCAGGATCAACCAAAAGGCTGTTTTTGGCAAGTTCGCCCAAAATGCCGAGGAGGAAAATTTCTTCCGTACCCGGTTTTACGGGAATCCATGCGTCGGCAACTGCTGCGGTATTGTTCTGCATGGCGCCTGCATAATAAATGGCTTGGCCTGCTTCGCTGCCGTCGGTGGGGTGGGTTTCGTCAAATACGGCACGGTTATGGGCAACTGTTCCCCAGCTGTCCAAGAAGTTTGCGCCTACGGACAGAATGCAGTCGCTGTTTGCAATGTCATAGCCGATTTTTCCCATGCCGCCCATGGCGCGCCATGCGTGATTGGCAGCCTGTTCGTCGCTTGGCATGAAGAAAAAGTCCTGAGAGCCGTTTTCAGCTGTGAAAGCTGAATATACATCATTCAGGGATGAGGAAGCATCGGCAGTCAAAAATGCCAGAGAACCTTGGGCATCTTTGGTTTTTTCTTTGAGGATCCGTTCTGCTTCGCTCCAGTCGATATAGGCATAGCCGCCGTCGGGACCGCGTTTAAGCGGGCGTTTTACGCGGGATTCACAGTATAAAAGCTGGGCTTCGGAAGCGGCAAGCGGAGTGAGGCCGCCTTTTGAAAATTCGTTTTCCTTGTTGCCGCTTGCGCGGATAACCCTTCCGCCGTTTACACGGACTTTCAAAGGTGTTCCGTCCAGTTTGGAAACCGTGGCAACGGATTGGTCTTCGCCGTTTTGCAGGCGGGGAATCCAGCCCCAGTTTTGGGTCCAGTACGCAAGGTCATAAAGGGTTGTCCAAATTGCAGGAGAAGCAACAAGACCAACAGTGCCGCCGAGGGCAAATTTTAAAAATCCACGTCTTTGCATGTTATCTCCCCTTTGCCTTATTTATGACATACAAAGCAAGCGTTGCTTGCGTTGGTTGTTCCGTAGTGTCCGGGATTTGCGTGACAGGCTTCGCATTCGGGCATTTTCATCGTGTTTACGGAATAGGTGGAAATTCTGTTTTCTTTGTAAACAGGAGGCTCGGTGGTGGAAGCTACGTCAAGGTGACAGACATTGCAAAGCTGCTGTGTTGTTTCAAACTCTGTGTGACAGGTTCCGCAGCGTTCCATGGAGTGAGCGGCATGACTGAAAAATACGTTGTCAGGCTGTTTTTGATATACAAGCCATTCATTGCGGATTTCTCTGCCTTTAACCACATATTCATTGATAAAGCGTTTTTCTTCTTCGCTTTCGGTAATGGCTTCGGCATGACAGGAAGCACAGGAAGCCGTGTCGGGCAAACCGTTAAATGTTCCGTCTTCACGCAGGAAGTGACAGTCTTCACAGGCCATTCCTGCATTTTCAATGTGTACCGTGTGGTTAAATGCAATGGGCTGTTTCTTCTCTTCAAGTTTTAGAGAAGGAATGACTGACCAACCAATAACAAGGGCTAAAACAAGACCAACAAGAAAAGGTCCAAAGCCGCACCCGCAGCTTTTTGCGGGTTTTACTTCTTTACTTTTGTCCTCCATCGGCATCCTCATCTTCTTGAAATATATTCCTTAAGAACCGCCATACAATAAGCATGACAAAAAACTGTGAGTACCATACAGCATATTTCATTTTATTGCAACAGAGTTTTTTTAGAAAAAGCCTGAACTTTTATTTGTAACAGTCTGAATTTGTATTGTATTTTTTTTGATTGACAAAATGAATTTTTCAAATAAAAAATTTTTGCGCCGAAAATCAGTCCAAATGCATGCAACAGATTTCTCATGCATACATTTTGCGGAATATGAAATTTTTTGCTTGACAAAGAAAATTGTTTCGGCTAAAAAATACTTCGTTGCGGAAAGGTGTCCGAGTCGGCCGAAGGAGCTCGCCTGCTAAGCGAGTATACGGGCTAAAACCTGTATCCAGGGTTCAAATCCCTGCCTTTCCGCCATTTATAGGCAGCATATTGATTTTGCAGTCAGTTTTTTCATAATTCAGCCTTGATTATCCGGGTGGTACAGTTCACCGGTACAGTCAAGGCTTTTTTTATGTCCGAAATTTGTGCGCTGCGGTTCAGCAAAAGAAGAAAGGAGTTTTTTGGCTGCGGCAGTGCTGCTGAGAAAACGGCACAAACAGTCTGAAAAAACTGTGCTGTGCCGTTGTGTTCCGTTTATTTTCTTACAAAGGGAATGTCTGTCTGCCTGACATTGCGGTATTTTTAATCATGGATAAAATCCCGGGCAAAAAATCCTCTGCGCAGATAATGGTTTTGCGCTCTTTCCTCTTGATATTCTTTGTAAAGTTTTGGCTCTGACCAGTCTTGCACGACTTTTCCTTCACTTTCCAGCTGTCTTGCGTGTTTTTGGGCATCCTTCAGGCGAAGGACGGCACTTTCAACGGCTCTGTGGTCCAGACATTCGGCAAGGCGCTGTCTGTATTCGTCAACATCAATTGCAATAAGTTTGTCATAAGTTTCTTTGTCGATGTGAGAGGGGGCAAAGAGCTGGTTGAATCCGTATAACGGACGCAGGGCCGTGATCTGGTCGGAATTGAGCGTGCTTACGTCAAGGTCGCCGTCTTCGGTAAGTTTGACAGGTCCGGATTTTTCGAGTTCTTTGACTTTTTCGGGTTCATCTTCCATGTATATTCTGTTCATGCCGACTTTTCGGAAGCCGAAGCTCGCATCGTTGTCAATGCCGGTAACGGTGACTTTGCCTGTTTCGGTATCGATGCTGATAAGATAATTGTCGCCGTGTCTGTCAACCTGTCCGGAAAGGCAGTCTGCCCATTCAAGCCTGCACAGTTCCCTCATGAGGTTTGCCCGCATGGTGTCGCGAAGGCCTTTTCTGTCGAGCAGGGTCAGGGTTTGTCCGTAGCTGAAGGTTTCTCCCTTGCTGTTGAATCCGCAGTGCGCTTTTTTGCTGCCTGTCATTCCGTAGAATGTCGCGCCTTTTGCGGCCTCCATGAACAGGCCGAATTTTCCGTCAAAGCTTCCGATGGAGGATTTTGCTATGACATCACCGCAGCCTATGCTTTCAGCCGATCTGCAGGCGGCAATGTTGACCTGCATGACCTTTGTTTCTGCTTTGTAGCCAAGGCCGTTGGCGGTCAAATGGTTCAGGCCGAAACGGGCATGCAGTTCGGGTTTGAAAACCAGTGTTTTGTCTTCACCGTCTTTTCCTCGGTAAGTGCAGAGGTTGACAGTGTTGGCGGCTCCTTGTCCCAGAACTTTGGATTGGACAAGAACTGCATCGCCCGCAATGGTTTCCAGCTGGTCGAGAGGTATGTCCCGAAGGCTTGCTTCAAGCAGGGTAGACATATCCACATTGTGTTCCAAAGCTTCAAGAATATGGTTTTGGTGAAGTTTTGCTCCGTATTGGGTGGCCTGTTCGTACATGGCTCCAAGTTCATCTTTTTCGGCATGAAAAATTTCGGTTGAAAACATATAGAGTTCGGAACAGTAATCCGCAAGCACGGCAAAAGCTTTATTGTCCAGATTGTCCCACGCAAAGGAAATAAATTCTTTTGCTTCTTTTTCGTTCATGGTGACGCCGTAATGCTTAAAATGGTTGATAATGCGGTCTTGAATTTTTTCTGCGTGTTTGTCGAAGTCCATGCCGTATTTGTTTATGTTCCGCTGGACGATATATGCCATGGCAACGGCACTGAAGGCTGTGTGGCTTTTATCTTCCCACAGTTCGCTCATAATGTTTAGGATTGCCGTTTTCAGCTGCTGGGGAGTAAATTTTGCTTTTTCAATATCTTGTTTTAATTGTTCAACTTTATTGTTGTGTGAAGCAAAACTTTCCTGCAGGTCTTTTAAAAAAACGCTCATGCGGGGATTTTTTGTTTTGATCTGACTGAATATGTCAAGATTGTATTTGTTCATTAATTGTTCTGCATCGGCACTGATCGTTTTCAGCGGATTGCTTTGTTCCATGGCTTCGAGGCGGTTTTCCATTCTGCCGATGCAGGAAAGCAGGGCGTCATGCAGGCCGGAATCCATTTGCAGGCCGCTTTGCGGGTTTTGCAGGGATTCGACCTGTGTTTTCAGATTTTGAACTTCGGTTTTGAGTTCTCCTGCTTTTTGCGTAAATTCCGTATGATTGATTTGTCCTTGGGATTGTTCCAAAGTGTCAATTTTTGCAAAAAGCCCTGCCGTTTGTGTTTTTACTTGGTCGGCAAGAACGTGGCCGTGCATTTTGTGGCTGACGGCCTGCATGCCCTGAAGAAGGCTTTTTTCCGTATCGATTTCGGAAAGTCCCTGCATGATCTGCGTTTTGTCGGCAGCGGGAGAAATGCCGTTTCGGGCAAGAAGCTGCATTGTTCCTGCAAGGTTTAATGCTTCGCTTGCCCTGAACTGGGTTGCCTGCATCAAAGACTGCAGCAGGGGACCGGCTTTTCCTGTTTTGCCGAGATAATCCTTAACGGCTTTATACAGTCCGTTTTGTGCGCTGACATATTCTTCGATGATTTTAAACTGTTCGCCTCCGAGCTCTTCTGTCTGGCAGTCTTTTAAAGAAAGTTTGGCAAGGTGCTGCGCTGCCGTATCGCACTTTTTGGCGGCATTCAAAATTTTGGAGTGGAGGAGATAGCCGCTTTTGCCGAAGGAAGGTCTGGGAAGTTCTTCCGCTATGCTGTCGGCATAAGAAGCGGATAAGCCTTCCATTCCGGCCGCTGCGCGGGTCAGCAGGTTATCCAGCCGCTTTTCAAATTGCTTCGCCTGAGCCGAAATATCGTCCCGATCGGCCTCCGGTGCAGGGATTTCGGAATTTGGCGCTGCCGTATCGCCGGGAGCGGGATTGTCTAT
>CALUWZ010000069.1 GCA_944324625.1 uncultured Mailhella sp.
CTGCTTCCTTCTTACCTGCACATAAAAACTTTGGTTCTGCTTTTGGTTCTTGCGCTCTGTCTTTTTGTATGGGGCAAATGGGCAGGCCCGTATCTGGGAGGCAAAAAGAAATTTTTGGCAGGGAGCGGGCTTGCGGCATGCTGTGCTTTTGTTTTTGCCGTGCTGTTTATCGTTCCGCTGCACAGCGAGGACAGGCAGTATTGGCAGGCTTTTCAAAAGCAGGAATTTTTTGCGCAGCTCGGGCAGAAAACCGTAGTGCTTAAATTTACCGCGGACTGGTGTCCGACCTGCAAAGTTTTGGAGCAGACAGTATTTACCCAAAGCAATATGGAGGCGCTTGCCGAAGATGATGTTGTTTTCATGCTGGCGGATATGACCAGATTTGACGAAGACAGGCAAAAACTGCTGACTGCTTTGGAAAGCGCAAGCATACCTCTTTTGGCTGTTTTCCCAGAAAGCAGTCCCTATTCCCCGTATATTGTGCGGGATGTATATACGTTTGAAACCGTGAAAAAGGTTTTGGACAAGGCGCGCCGAAAGAGTTAGGAATATCGGCAGGTTCAGTTCAGTGACAACAGGACGATTTATGCAGAAAAACAGTGCAGCGGCATTATCCCCGCAGAATCAGGAACTTAATTCATTGTGTTCCCGTCTGCTGGAATTGCTTTTGGATATAACGGTCACGCTGGTGTGTTCGGGTTCCCATTCCGGCAAAACCATACGGATTTTGAAACGCTTTGCCAAGCCGTTCGGTTTTGAAGTTTATGTTATGCTGCAGACTAAAAGCGTCAGCCTGACTCTTTTGTATTCTGCCGATCACAGGATTCAGCAGACAGCCATACGCCATATTCCCGGACTGCACCTGAATTTTTATTTTCAAAACATGCTGAGCAGGCTCAGCTGGGAAGTTTGCGACAACGGCATGGATTTGGACAGGCTTGATGCCTTGTATCATGAAATTGTTCAGACCCCCCGTTATTCCTTTTATGTGATATGGCTGACAACGTCTCTTGCCAATATGGCGTTTTGCAGGCTTTTCGGCGGCGATGCCTATGCCATGCTTTTTGTTTTTCTCGGCACGGCCATTGCCTGTTATGTCAGAGCCCGGCTTTTGCGCAGGGAAATTCATCATTTGTTTGTGCTGATAATCACGGCTTTTGTCAGTTCGCTTACGGCAGGGTGCACGGAATTGTTTCAGCTCGGCAATACGGCTTCCATTGCTCTTGCCACGTCGGTATTGTTTATGATACCGGGCGTTCCGCTGATTAATTCCCTTATTGAAATTTTGGAAGGCCATATTTTGAACGGACTGGAAAAAATTATGAGTGCCTGCACCATTATCGTGTGCATAGCTCTTGGCCTGCTGCTGACCTTGGTTATTTTGGGATTGGAGAATTTATGAGCTTGGAACAGTTTTTTATTCTTCTGGAAGACATGTTTTTTTCTTTTATTGCTTCTTTCGGTTTCGGTTCCATTTCCAATCCGCCGTTTAAAGCTTTGCTCTGCGCGGGGGCTTTGGGCGCATTCGGGCACAGTTTTCGCTATTTCCTTATGAATATGCTCGGCGTGCATGTTGTGCCCGCGTCTTTTTTGTCTGCCCTGTGTGCAGGTTTTCTGGCTTTTTTTATCGCCAAAAAAATGCATACGCTGATTGAAGTGTTTACCTTTCCGGCCGTTTTGCCTATGGTTCCGGGAGTTCCTGCATACAATACCATGATTTCTTTGGTGAAATTTTTAAATGCAGGTTTCGAATCCGGTCATCAGTATTTGGAACAGGTTTTTTATAACGGTTTTTTGGCATTGTTTGTTCTTTCTGCCCTTGTGCTCGGCATTTTGTTTCCCCATCTAATGTTCAGCAAAAAGTGCTGGCAGTTTCCCAGAAAAAGCTGACGGAAAAAAAATAATTAAATTGTATTAAATTACTTGAATTATAGAGTAAAATAATATAGCTTGGCTGAGGTTACCGCTCAGGGGGTAAATCTAATCTCAGATATTGGAAGTGAGCTATGTTTAAAGCTTTGGCACATCTGGTAGGACAGGTGCGTTCCCGTATTTCGCACAGAAATACCTTTTCCCATCTCAATAAGGAAGCAGCATTGAATAAGCAGTTTGATCCGCTGTACCCGAAAATTTTTCAGGTGCTTCGCGGTGCATACGGCTTTGATGATTTCCTGAAAGATATTTTGGCAGGCATTACAGTCGGCATCGTTGCCATGCCCCTTGCCATGGCTTTTGCCATCGGTTCGGGCGTCAATCCCCTGCAGGGATTGTATACGGCCGTGATTGCAGGTATTTTGATCGGCTTTTTGGGCGGCAGCCGTTTTCAGGTCAGCGGTCCGACGGGTGCTTTTGTTATCATTATTTACGGCATTGTTTACCGTCACGGCTACGACGGCCTTGTGCTGACCACGTTTTTGGCAGGCTGCATGCTGGTCTTGGCAGGTTTTTTCAGGCTCGGTTCCATTATCAAATATATTCCTTATCCTGTGACGACGGGTTTTACCGCAGGCATTGCCCTGACGATTTTTTCTTCCCAAATGGGGGATTTTTTCGGGCTTTCCCTGCAGAACGTTCCGCCTGATTTTATTTCCAAATGGGGTCTGTATCTGTCTGAGCTAGGCAACCTTCATCCCATAACTTTCGGCATTGCCCTCGGCACGCTTATTCTTATGGGGCTTGTACGAACCTTTGTGCCGCGCATTCCTGCTCCTGTTGTGGGCGTTGTCGTGGGCGGTCTTGTTGTCTGGGCATTCGGCCTTCCCGTTGAAACCATTGCAGGCCGTTACGGTGCGATTCCTGCGGAACTTCCAACGTTCAGGGGCATTGAATTTTCTTTTGAACGAATTTCCCTGCTTTTGCCCGATGCCATTACCATTGCTATTTTGGCAGGCCTTGAGTCTTTGCTGACCTGCGTTGTCGCCGACAGTATGACAGGGGACAGACACTATTCAAACATGGAACTTATTGCCCAAGGCACAGGCAATATTGCGTGCTCTCTTTTCGGCGGCATTCCGGCTACGGGTGCAATCGCAAGAACTGCAACCAATATCAGCAGCGGTGCAAGAAGCCCGCTTTCCGCCATTATTCACGGCATTACCGTGCTTGCTTTTGTTTTGTGGCTTTCTCCGCTGACCTCTGCCATTCCGCTTGCCTGTCTTGCGGCGGTTATGGTGATTACATCTTACGGCATGCTTGAAATCAATGCGATTAAAAATATTCTGCGCGGTCCCAAGTCTGACTGGTCAATCATGCTGTTAACTTTTCTTTTGACCGTGCTTGTGGATTTGACCGTTGCCGTTTATGTGGGCGTGCTGCTTGCTTCACTTCTCTTCATGCGCCGCATGAGCACCATGAGTTCCATTGAAGCTTTGGACGAACATGAAATCGTGCGTGATTATGACGAATCTCTGATTAATCAGGATGATTTGCCCAAGGGCGTTTTTGTTTATTCCATTTCCGGTCCTTTCTTTTTCGGCATGGTGGACAGGTTCCAGAATATTTTTATGCGCCACAACAGCGACATTAAAGTATATATTCTGTATATGCGTGACGTGCCTGCCATCGACGCAACGGGCATTCACGTTTTGGAAGCGTTCCTTTCCCACAGAAATTCCAAGAATTTCCACGTTATTCTTGCCAATCCGCCTGCACGTACGCGCAGAATTCTGAAGAAAATGGGCATTATGAACGCGCTTGGCGAAAATAATATCTGCCACAGTCTGAAGGCTGCCATTACAAGGGCAGAGCATTTGCTGTAAAAATTGTTTTATATAAACAAGTTATAATAAAAAACTTACAGTTTTTCAAAAAATTGTAAGTTTTTTTATTTAATGGTATACAGCCGATATGAACAAAGAAAAAAATAAAATCAATTTTTTGAATATATTGTGTTTTTTTGTCTTGCTGCTGTGTTCTGCCTGTCAGGGGGCAAGGCTTGAGCCCGAACTGCAGGGGGAACTGCTTTCTTCGCCCATGCTCAGCGAATATTTTTATGATGAGCTTGAGCCTTATAAGCGGGAAGCTGGAGAAGTGTATAACCATAAAAACAAATTGTGGTGGTATACTTTTGCCAGCGGTGATCTGAACAATCTGCAGCGCATGGCTTTGAAAGAAAATTACGACCTTTTGACTGCCTATGCCCGCATGAAGCAGTATGCTGCGCAGGCCAACATTTCCGAAAGCGATTTTTTTCCTCTTTTGACTTTCGGTTTTTCGGGGGCAAGCGTGAACAGTCAGAAAAAAGAACATTCTTCGGCAGGCACGCAGTCATCTTCTTCGGAAAATTATAAATTGAATGCTGCCGCCTCCTATGAGCTTGATTTGTGGGGCCGTGTGCGCTCTGCCTATGAGGCGGACAATATGCGTTTTATCGCAAGCCGCAATGACTGGCAGACTTCTGCCATGACCATTACCGCCAATGTGGCGGCTACGTGGGCGGAGCTTTTAGGCAATCAGGCGGAAACCGAAATTGTCAGGGAACAGATTCGGGTCAATGAAAGTTTGGTAAAACTGCAGAAAGTGCGTTTTTCCAACTCTCTTGTAAGCAGTCTTGACGTTTTGCAGCAGGAAGAAGTGCTTGCTTCTTCAAAATCTGAACTGCCCGACTTATTGCAGAAAAATTTGGAGCTGAAAAATTCCCTATGCATACTGCTGGGCAAAATTCCCGGCAATCTGCCTGAATTCAGTGAAACGGCGCGCCTGCCCATTGTATTGTCCATACCTGATGTGGGCCTGCCCATCGAGCTTTTGACGTTCAGGCCCGATATCCGCTCCGCATGGGCCAATGTGCGGGCCAGCCATTTTGATCTTGCCGAGGCTGAAGCAAACCGCCTGCCCAAAATCAATCTGTCCGTAAGCCACATTTTCAATGCAGGTTCTTTGTCGCTCCTTCTTGCCAACTGGACCGATGAGCTTATGGCGAGCCTTAGTTATACTCTTTTTGACGCAGGCGCCAAAAAATATCAGGCGGAAAAAATGCGTGCGCAGGCTGAAGAAGCCATTATCGCCTATACCAAAACCGTTGCCGAGGCCGTGGCTGAAGTTAATAATGCCATAGCGCAGGAATATTCCCAGCATGAAAAGCTGCGTCTTTTGGAACAGCAGTATGTCATGGCTAAAAGTGCCACAAGGGGCGCGTTGAACGCCTATCTTGAAGGTTCGGAAGATATCATGCGCTTTTTGACTCTTTTGCAGAGTACGCAGGATTTGGAGCGGAACATTGCCAGACAGCGCGTAAACGTGGTGCAGGTGCGGATTAATTTATACAGGGCTTTGGGCAATATGTATTTTCCTGAAGAGCAAGCGTATGTTTTGGCCCAAAAAGAAAAGCCGAATAAGGATATTGCAGATGAATAACAGAAAAACAATAGTCATAGTTGCCGGAATACTGGCTGCCATGTTTGCGGTGTCTTGGTTTTTCATGGCCACAAAACCTGTGAGCATGCGCAAAAAAGCCCAGACCACCCGTTTTGCCGTCAATGTCATGCAGGTTTCACGCGGAGAAGCTCCCGTGCAGATCCGCGCGCTCGGCACCATACGGCCTGCGCAGGAAACCAATATCAATGCCCGTGTCAGTTCGCAGGTCGAATTTTTGTCGGAAAATTCCGATATCGGTTCCATTGTCAAAAAAGGGGAAGTACTTGTCCGTCTTGATGATGATACCTATAAAAATACCCTGCAGCTGAAAAAAAGCGATTTGGCAAAAGCCAAGGCCGCCTATGATTTGGAAATGGGACAGCAAAGCGTTGCCAAGGCAGAAGCGGAACAGTTGAAACAGCTTTCTTCTTCCTTTATCGGCGAGGTGATTATTTCCGATCTTGCCCTGCGCGCTCCGCAGCTTGCTCAGGCAAAGGCAGACGTTGAGGCAGCGCAGGTAGCGGTGAAAATGGCCCAGCTTGATGTGGACTACACAACCATTACGGCTCCTTACAATGCCATGGTTACGGAAAGAAACGTGTCCGTGGGCAGTCTGACCAACACGCAGGACAGCCTGATGACCCTTGTGGGCATTGACGAATACCGCATTGAAGCGGCGGTTGCCATTGACAAGCTGACCAGCCTGAATCTGAAAAAAAATGTCAACAGCAAAGTACAGATTACTTCTTCCACCGGCATAGTGCGTGAGGGGCGCATTATCCGCCATGTTGCAAGCCTTGATTCCACAACGCGCATGGGGCGTATTTTAATCAGCATTCCCGATCCGCTCGGCATACGCAATAATGAACCGTCCCTGATTTTGGGCGACCATGCGGAAGTGCTTTTTAAAGCAGGCACGCTGGAAAATACCGTGGTAGTGCCGCGCCGTGCCCTGCAGCCTAATGACAGCGTTTTTGTGGCTGTGCCCGTGGAGCATGCCGAAGATGAGGCTGTGCTTGATGAAAATCTGCCGCCTCAGTATGTGCTTGACATACGGGAAGTGGACATTGCATGGAAAGATTTGGACAATGTGTATATACGGGGCGGACTTGAAGATGCGGAGCTGGTTGTTATCTCCGTTATTCCTTCACCCATTCAGGGCATGCCTTTAACCGTCAGCAATATTATAAAAAGTTCCTGATATGCAGTATAAAGACGATATTTATAAAGGCCCTCTGTCATGGATGGCGCGAAATACCGTAGCGGCCAATATTTTGATGGTGGTGCTTTTAATCGGCGGCATGCTGGTTTCCACGCAGGTTACCAAAGATGTTTTTCCGTCTTTTGCCCTTGGCACCATTACCGTAAGCGTGAGTTATCCCGGCGCAACGCCTACGGAAATTGAAAAAAGCATTACCAATGTCATTGAAGATGCCCTCGAAAGCGTGGACGGCATAAAGGAAACCGCAGCAAACATCAGTTCCGGCACAACGACAGTGACCCTGACTTTGCAGGATTATGCCGATGAAAATAAGGTTCTGCAGGACGTTAAGGCGGAAGTGGACCGCATAACCACGTTTCCGAAAGATGCGGAAAAACCTGTTGTTGCCCTGCGTGCGCGGCATGTGGAAGTTTTGAACCTTTTGCTTTACGGCAATAAGGATTATCAGATTCTGCGCTACTGGGCCGATATTATTAAAGATGATT
The DNA here is from genome assembly GCA_944324625.1 of uncultured Mailhella sp. Classification (GTDB taxonomy): domain Bacteria; phylum Desulfobacterota; class Desulfovibrionia; order Desulfovibrionales; family Desulfovibrionaceae; genus Taurinivorans. The sequence goes on from CALUWZ010000069.1 coordinate 7,063, forward strand.
TGTCTCAGTCGCCGCTTGTTGCCCGAGTGGATGTGGAAGGTGCCAAGGATTTGGAAATCCATGTGGAAGTTCCGCAGGATAATTTGCGTAAGTACGGATTAAAACTTGAAGAAATAGCCCAGATTATCGGAGATACATCCATTGAGCTCGGAGGCGGCACGCTGGAAACCCGTTCCGGTGACATTCTTCTGCGCGTTGACGAACGCCGTGACTATGCCTCTGAATTTGCGGATATAGTGGTGCGCACCAATGAAGACGGAAGCCGCTTGCTGCTGGAAGACATTGCCGATATTTCCGAAGGCGTGGAAGATGTCAGCCGCTGGTCTGAATTTAACGGTGAAGATACCATTTTTCTTGCCGTTTATAAAAATGAAAGCAACGATCCTGTGACCGTTGCCAATGCAGCTTTAAAAATTATAAATTATTACAATGAAATACTTCCGGGAGACATACGCCTTGAAATACGCAGCAATCTTTCCGACATTTACAAGGCCCGTTCGGAAATTTTGATAAGCAATGCCGTTTCCGGGGTTATACTGGTTTTTATCTGTCTTGCAGTTTTTTTGCGGCCGTCACTTGCGCTTTGGGTAAGCCTCGGCATTCCTACGTCCGTGCTCGGTGCGTTTTGGTTCTTTATTCCGTTTAATTTGACGGTCAATATCATCACCATGTTTGCTTTTATCGTGACTCTCGGCATTGTGGTGGATGATGCCATTGTGGTGGGCGAAAATATCAGTACGTGGCAGGACAGGGGAAAATCGGCGCTTGAAGCCGCCGTGCTCGGCATACGGGAAGTTGCCATGCCCGTTGTTTTCAGCGTGCTGACCAATATGCTGACATTTATGCCGATTTTGTTTGTGCCGGGGATTATGGGAAAAATTTGGGTTGGTCTGCCGCTGATTATCATTGCCGTGTTTACCTGTTCGCTTATCGAATCGCTTTTTGTTCTGCCTGCCCACCTTTCCCATCAGCAGAAAGTTGTCGTGGAACCGGGCAGACATTATATTTGGTGGAAAGAACCGATAAAATGGATATGCAGCAAGCAGGATATTTTCAATAAGGCATTTATGTATTTTGTGGAATACCGTTACGGCGCGTTTGTTAATTTTGTGATAAAAAACCGCTATGTCACGGTTGCCGTCGGTGTGGCTCTGCTTATCTGCAGTCTGGCTTACGCGCTTTCGGGACGTTTGGGTTTTGACCTCATGCCCAAGGCGGAATCGGATTATTCTTTTGCGGAACTTACCATGCCTTCGGGTGCGCCGAAACAGGAAATTGACAGAATTAAAAATCATTTGGTTGATGCTGCCAAAGAAGTGATTGACGAAAACGGGGGAGAGGAACTTTCCACAGGCATTTATGTGAATATTGACGAAGATTCCATGCAAATCCGCGTGTATTTGACCGATGCAGACGTGCGGCCCATTACTACGGAGG
>CALUWZ010000070.1 GCA_944324625.1 uncultured Mailhella sp.
CGGCAAAGTAATCGGGTGCAACAAAAAACTTTTGGAACTTTTGGATCTGAAATCCGAATCACAGTTTATTTCCGATTACCAAAATTATTTTGACATGATACAGGAACACAAGGAAATCAAGCAGTTTATCCAAGAAAAAAATATTCTTATCAAGCAAAACAACATTGCAGGATTCAATTTTGTTTTCCGCGATGCCAACCAAAACCCCATCCAATGCCAAGTAACGGCACTGTATTTTGAATACCGCGACAAACCCTATTTCATTTACTATGCGTTCAATTCCCAAAAAGAACTGGAAATGCAGGCAAAACTCAAAGAACAGGAAGAACGCATGCAGATCATGCTTGACTCCAATCCGCTTTGCTGCTCCATTTGGGACGAAAACTACAATCTCATCGACTGCAACTACGAATCCGCCCGTCTTTTCAATTTCAAAAGCAAACAGGAATACATTGAAAACTTTTCAAAAATCAATCCAATCTGCCAGCCTGACGGACAGTTCTCTTCCGACAAATATATTTATTTAATCCAAAAAGCTTTCATAAGCGGTTATGAAAGCTTCGAATGGCTGCATCAGGATTTGAATCATACCCTTATTCCTTGCAGAATCACTTTGGTCCGCATCAGCTACAAAAACACCAATATTATTGCAGGCTATACCCGCGACCTCAGGGAAGAAAAGAAAATCTTCAACAAACTCAAACGCAAGCAGACAGAACTTGTGGAGGCAAAACTCCAATCCGAACAGGAAGCAAAGGCAAAAAGCGAATTTCTTGCCATTATGAGCCATGAAATCAGAACGCCGCTCAATGCCATTATCAATATTTTCGGTTTCCTCACAGAAATTGAACTTGACGACAAACACAAAAATTTTGTGCAAAAAGGCATGTCCTCCGCAAACATCCTCCTGCATACCATAAATGATATTCTGGACTACTCCAAAATTGATGCGGGACAGCTTAATATCGAAAATATTTCCTTCTCCCTCAATGACCTTGTGCAAAACATTTACAACCTGTTTGTCAGCCAAATCAAGAAAAAAGGACTGGATTTTATTCTTGAACAAGAAAAAGGGCTTGAAAACATGTGGCTTGGCGATCCCATGCGCATCACGCAGATTATCAACAACCTGCTCAGCAATGCCCTGAAATTTACGGAAACAGGTTCCATTACCCTGAAGGTCAGCAGCGTGGCTGAAAACAAAAACGACAGCGGCACGGACGCCATAATTTTGTTTGAAGTCATTGACACGGGCATAGGCATCACCCAGCAGCAGCTCAAAAAAATCTTTACGCCCTTCATGCAGGCCGACACTTCCACCACGAGAAAATACGGCGGCACAGGACTTGGTCTCAGTATTTCCAACAACTTGGCAAAACTCATGCACGGCAAACTTTACTGCGAAAGTGCAGCAGGCCAAGGCTCAAATTTCAAGCTGGAAATTCCCCTGACCCTTGACAAAAACTCCGCAATCCCCGCAAAAGAAGACGCTGCAGAAATCAATTATGATATTCTCAGCAACCTTGAAATACTGCTGGTTGAAGACAACCAAATCAATACCCTTGTGGCATGCGAACTGCTGAAGAAAAAAGGAATCAAGCCGGATACTGCCGTAAACGGCATTGAAGCCCTGAAAAAAGCAGGAGAAAAAATCTACGACATTATTTTAATGGATATTCAGATGCCTCAAATGGACGGCATTACGGCGACCAAGCATCTGCGGCAGGACCTCTCCCTGCAGACCCCCATTATCGCCATGACTGCCAACGTGCTGGAACAGGACAAACAGCTTTACATGCGGTCAGGGTTCAATGCCCATATCGGCAAGCCCATTATTCCTGCCGAACTGTACAAAACACTGGCGGAATTTGCCCCTCACAAAGATTAATCAAAAAATTACTGCTATTCCGATTTGTTAGGATTTGCCTAGCTTTTTTATCCAAAAAATTTAAAAAAATACTTGCTCATTGCAAAATAATTGAGTACCTTGATGAAAATACTCTATGGAGGTTTCATTATGGCCAGATTTACCATTCCCCGTGATGTTTATTACGGCAAAAATGCCCTTGACGAACTTAAAAACATAAAAGGCAAAAAAGCTATTGTCGTTGTTGGCGGCGGTTCCATGAAGCGTGCAGGATTCTTGGACAAAGTTGTAAATAATCTGCAGGAAGCAGGCCTTGAAACCTTGCTTTTCGAAAATGTTGAACCCGATCCTTCCATTACCACGGTTATGGCAGGCGCCAAAGCCATGCGTGAATTTGAACCCGACTGGATTGTAGCCATCGGCGGCGGTTCTCCCATTGACGCAGCCAAAGCCATGTGGATTTTCTACGAATATCCGGAAACAAAATTCGAAGATGCCGCCGTTCCTTTCAATCTTCCCACCCTGCGCACCAAAGCACGCTTTATAGCCATTCCGTCCACTTCAGGAACGGCCACCGAAGTAACTGCTTTCTCCGTTATCACAGACTATGAAAAAGGCATTAAATATCCCTTGGCGGACTTCAACCTTACTCCTGACATTGCCATCATCGACCCTCTTATTGCCGAAACCATGCCCCCGAAACTCACCGCCCACACAGGCATGGACGCCCTCACCCATGCGGTTGAAGCCTACGTATCCACGGCAAACTGCGTTTTTTCCAACCCCCTTGCCATGAAAGCCATTGACATTATTAATGACAATCTGGAAAAATCCTATAACGGCGACATGAACGCAAGAGAACAGATGCACTATGCCCAATGCCTTGCCGGCATGGCTTTCTCCAATGCCCTTCTCGGCATTGTGCACTCCATGGCCCATAAAACAGGTGCGGTATTCAAAAACGGCCACATTGTACACGGCGCAGCCAACGCCATGTACCTGCCCTATGTCATTCAGTACAACGCCAAAGATCCCGTTGCTGCAAAACGCTATGCCAACATCGCCCATCTGCTCCGCCTTGAATACGCAACCACAGAAGAAGCTGTGGAAAAACTCTGCGAAAAAATCCAAAGCCTCAGCACTTCCATTAATATCCCTCTGCGCATAGCCGATTATGAAAACGGCATGGTTCCTGAAGACGAATTTTTGGAAAAACTTCCCGAAATTGCCAAAAATGCCCTTTTGGACGCCTGCACGTTCTCCAATCCGCGCAAACCCAATCAGGAAGAAATGGAAAAACTGCTTAAATGCTGTTACTACGGCACTAAAGTGGATTTTTAATCTGCGCTTTTCAGCATATTCCGCCCCTTCGGCCATGCCGAAGGGGCTTTTTGACGGCAAATTTATTCCGTGCGGATTTGCTCCAAAAGCCCCAAAAATTCCTTTTCCGTATACACCGTATAATCCGCACATTCCGCAATGCTTTTGGCAGGATTGTGCACAAGGGCGCAGGCAATTTTCCGCTGTGCTTTTTGCATAGCCTGAAAATCATTGTTTCCCTCACCCGCAAAAATCACTTCAAAGCCCTGTTTCCGATATTTTTCCACAACGCTTTCTTTTTCCAAAATATATTCCACACCCTGCAAAACACTGTCCCGTACGCTGGCCCGTGAAGTATAAAAGGAACACCCGAAACTCAAAAGCAGCGGATTAACCCAGCAGTCCAAATTGCTGCTGGCAATAACGCACTGATCCTTATGTTTTCTGATAAAATCCCGTATGCTTTCAAAAACAGACACCTTGGACAAAAGTTCCGCCACCTCGGCAATGGGACAGGAAGACAAAAGCCCCACCCGCATGCGGAACGACTTTTCAAAATCCAATTCCCCCTGCACCGTCCGTTCCGTCAAGTCCGCAAGTTCTCTGGCAATATGAAAATGCTCCGCAATATACGGCAGTGTTTCGCACGTGGTCAGCGTTCCGTCCAAATCAAAAATAAATTTTTTCATTCCCCTGTTTACCCCTTAAAAATCAGGATTTACCAGCCTGCCTGCGAAACGCTTCCGCCAGTTTGGGCAAATTTTCCGCGCGCATGCAGGAACTCATAACGGCTCCGCCAAAAGCCCCAGCTTCATACAGCAAAGGCATTTTTTCAGGACTGATTCCGCCGATGCCGAAAACGGGATATTGTTTTCCGACGGCCGCACACACGGAAGAAAGAAATTCCAAGCCCCTCGGCGCAAGGCCTTTTTTACAGTCCGTCGCAAAAATATGGCCTGCAATAATATGGGAAATCCGAACATTCTTCGGCGTATTCATTATATATTCCGCCTCTTCCCTGCTGTGCACGGAAATTCCCACGGGCACGGAACTTTCGGACAATTCCCTGTAAGCCTGAAACGAAAGCTGCGTGCCAAGGCCAAGTTCTGCGGCAAGGGCAAAATTTCCGTTCAAAAACAAAGGAGCGGAATACTTTTTCGCAATGCTGAGCACTTTTAGGGCAAGTTCCCGATATTCATCGGAAGCCAGTTCCTTTTCACGCAAAATAAACGCAAAAGGCTCTGCCTGAAAAATTTCTTCCACCCGCTGAAAATAATCCCCTGTGCAGGCACTTTTCTGACTGACGCAAATAATGTTTTTCATATATTCATGTTCGGGAAAATTTCCCCAATCCCCTTTTCAAAAGACTGATTTTTCTTTTCGCACAAATTCCGCTCTTTTGAAAGAGTTTTTTCCCCACAAAATAATTTTGTCCGACAGCCGCGCATTTCCATAAAGCAAAAAAATCAGACAATTAAACAAAAAAAAACAGGAAATTTTCCTGTCCTCAGCAAAAAATTTTGAAAAAGAAATTCGGAGAAAAAACTTATTCAAAAGTTTTTCCTCCGAAAATTAATTACAGACTAAACATACACATAATCGGTCATGGCGCACTGCAGGCCGAGTTCCTGTACACGGTTCACAATCTCGTCCACGCTTCTGCCGTCGGAAATAATGAACTGGGCATCGCCTTTTTCTTCTTCGCTGTGTCCGCCAACCCCTGTTTTCACGCCTGCGGAAATTCTGGTAGCGCAGATGCTTATGGCATTGTCACGGAATTTCGCCCCTTCGCGGGTGGAAATATTCAGGCCTGCAAAAGGCATGAACAGGCGGTATGCGCACATTACCTGCAAAAGCTGTCTTTCATAAACATCTTTGGGATTAATGGTATCGTCGTTCACAATGGGACGCAGACGGGGACAGGAGAAAGAAACTTCCGCATGCGGATATTTTTTCTGTACATAATATGCATGCAGACCCGTGGCAAAAGCGTCTTTTCTGAAATCGTCAAGACCGAGCAGAGCACCGAAGCCCACGCCGCGCATGCCGCCCATAAGCGCACGTTCCTGTGAATAAAAACGGTACGGATAAACTTTTTTGGGACCTGACAGATGCAGTCTGTCATAATTTTCCGTATTGTAGGTTTCTTGATATACGGAAACAAAATCCGCGCCTGCCTCATGCAGAATTTTATACTCGTCACTGTTCATGGGATACACTTCAATGCCCACGGTGGTGAAATATTTACGGGCAAGCCTGCAGGCTTCGGCAATAAATTCAATGGAAGACTTTACTCTGTGCTCGCCTGTCAAAAGCAAAATTTCCTGAAGGCCGGTTTCGGAAATGGAACGCAGTTCGGTTTCAATTTCCTCATAGGTCAAACTTCCGCGCTGAATTTTGTTTTTGCAGTTAAACCCGCAGTATATGCAGTGGTTTGCACAGTAGTTGGCAATATACAGCGGCGTATACAGACAAATGGTATTGCCGAAACGCTTTCTGGTTTCGATTTGGGCTTTGCGGGCAATGTCTTCCAAAAAATCCTGCGCCACGGGAGAAAGAAGGGCGGCAAAGTCCCTCGGCGTAACATTGAAACTGTCTTTTTTCAGGGCTTCGCGCACATCATTGGCCGTAAACGCTTCAAAATCCACAGCCGCAACCTCATCCAGCACCTGATTCATCATGCTGTGGTCAAGCTGTTCCATATTGGGCAGATATTTAAAACTCATACCGCCCCCTATTCGTCAAGAAAACCGGTTAAAGGAGAGGATGCGTCCGCTTTGTCCTTTATTCTGCCAAGACCTGCAAGATAAGCGGTTCTGCCTGCTTCAATGCCCTGTCTGAATGCACGGGCCATGGCAGGAACATCGCCTGCCGTTGCAATGGCAGTATTGGCCATAATGGCAGCCACGCCCATTTCCATGGCTTCACAGGCTTGGGAAGGTCTGCCTATGCCTGCATCGACAATAATGGGCAAATCAATTTCGTCCACCAAAATCTGAATAAATTCCTTGGTTACCAGCCCCTTATTCGTACCGATGGGCGCACCCAAAGGCATTACGGCGGCAGCGCCTGCATTGGCCATATCGCGGGCGGCGTTCAAATCTGGATACATGTACGGCAGAACGATAAATCCTTCTTTTGCCATCATTTCCGTTGCTTTGGCTGTCTGATAGTTGTCGGGAAGCAGATATTTGGATTCATGGATAACTTCCACTTTCACAAAATCGCCGCAGCCGCATTCGCGGGCAAGGCGTGCAATGCGCAGGGCTTCATCAGCATTTCTCGCGCCTGAGGTATTGGGAAGAATGGTTACGCCCTTGGGAATGTAGTCCAGAATATTGGCAATGCCGCCGATATTGGCACGGCGCAGGGCAAGGGTAATGATTTCAGCCCCGGCTTCCTGCACGGCGGCGTTGATAATATCCAAGGAAAATTTGCCGGAACCCAAAATAAAACGGGATTTAAAGGTATGAGAACCAAGTTTAAACGTATCTTCCATTATGACACCTCTGTATTTCACTATTAAATTGTTTCTTCATTCAAAAGAAGGCGCATGATCTGCGTTGCCTGCATGGCTGCGCAGAGCGTCACTCTCGGAGCAAACAGGCAGGAATCTGCCACATCGCTGACCCCGTCGCCGCAGACGTAATAACGCTTCATTGCTCTCTGAACATGCATAAGATTGGCGCTTTTGGTATCTGCCATGCCGTTTCCGCCCACAAGAAACGTATTGGGCATGGTGCAGAGCACTGTTTCCGCCAGCATGGCTTTTTGGTCTGCCCTGTCAAAGGCTTCGCAGACAACAGTGCAGCCTTCAAAAATTTTCTGCACATTGCCCGGCACTATCTTTTCCTGAAAAAGACGGTACTCGGCATAAGGATTAATACGCATGAGCTGATCATGCAGAGCCTGCGTTTTCGGCTTTCCTATGTCGGCAAGATCATAATGCTGCCTGTGAATATTGGTTTCATCCACAATGTCGAAATCCGCCAAAACCAGCGTTCCCACACCGAGCCTTGCCAGCATGACGGCAACATGGGAACCGAGCCCCCCGAGCCCTGCAATTCCCACGCAGGCACGGTGAAAAAGGGCTTGTCTGTCTTTGCCGTGGCGGCTTTCCTGAATTTTATAATAATGCTCTTTATCCATACGCAAAACCTTCGGAAAAGGCTTAGCCGCCGCCCACGAAACAGACTATTTCCAAGCTGTCTTCGTCGTTCAGCATAACGGCGGAAAACTGCGCGCGCGGGATAATGTCCCCGTTTTTTTCCACGGCTACATGAGAAACGGTATAGCCGAGTCCCTCCAGAAATTCATGCAGGCTGACAGGCTTTTCCAAAGAAATAATTTTTCCGTTTACTTTCATAAAATTTTTCCTCAAAAAAATAACGCCAATTTTTTATGAAGATATTTTTTTATTTTGTCAATAACCCCATAAGGATTATCAAAATGCATTATAACATCAAAAAAATTTTTTTCTTTGTATTTTAAATACTGTAAAAAATATATTTATGCTGTAAAAATATGTTTTTTGTTTTTATAAGTACTTATTGAATACAAATAAAAATTTTTATGATATTTTTTTATTTATTATTTCACATTATAAACATATTTTATATTCACTGAAACAAAATAAAACAATAAAAAAAAGCAGACACTGTTTTTCCGTGCCTGCTTTTCTTTTATTTTCTGCATTATGACTTTTATATTGCCTTTTTTGAATGTACTTTTCCCGATATAAACAGCTTTATTTCTGTTTCAAAAGAAATTAATGACGATATCTGTCCATTTTTTTGCTCAGTCCGTCAGTTACTGCATTGATTATCAGTTTCAGCCGTCCTTTCTGTCCTTTAAAATTTCTGGATGCCAGCAAAACAGGAATAAAAATCATACCCATAAAATATGCCCACATACCGTGAAGGCGCATAAGATAAAAACGGTTGCGCATATACAAATAATCACTGTCTGCCGTCAGTTCAGGCTCTTCCGTCAAATTCAGAAGCGGCGTCAGCTGTTCGGCATTGGGCGCATGGTGGTACACCTTGGCCCCGGGAGCCCAATTCAGGGCAAAACCGGCTTTTTTTGCCCGAAGCCCGTATTCCACATCCTCATAAAACATAAAAAGACGCTCGTCATACAGGCCGACGGCATTGATAAGCTCTCTGGTCACAAGGCAGGAAGCTCCATTGACATAATCAAGTTTTTGGGCTACTTCCCTGCGTTCGGAATGAGAATATTTGTCATAGCCTCCGTCAAGGCTT
>CALUWZ010000071.1 GCA_944324625.1 uncultured Mailhella sp.
AAAATATCATTGTCCTTATATATATTGCGAAGGCGGTGCGCATCTTGCGCAGGCACTTTTGAAGGAAGGGCTTGCGGACAGGCTTGTACTGTATCTTGCGCCGACGGTTTTGGGAGATGATACGGCCAAAAACGTTTTCAGCGGCAACAGTGTGCTGACCATGCAGGAAGCATACCGCTTCAGTATGGAAAAATTTGAAAAAGTAGGCGAAGATCTGCATATTTATTTGAAAACGGAGAAAACATGTTCACGGGATTGATTGAAGGGCTTGGAGAAATTGTTTCTGTCCAAAAAATGGGGGCGGATTTGAGGCTCGGCATTAAACCGCTTTTTGCCTTTGAAAATCCTGTCATCGGCGAATCCGTGGCAGTAAACGGTACGTGTCTTACCGTGGAAACGGCAAAAAATTCTTTGCTGACTTTTTATGCTTCCAAGGAAACTCTGTCCTGTTCCAATATTTCGCTGCTGAATGCAAAAAGCATTGTCAATCTGGAGCGGGCGCTTGCCTTGGGAAGCAGGCTTGGCGGTCACCTTGTCAGCGGTCACGTAGATACCGTGGGGACGGTGCTTTCCATTGAAGAAATAGGCCAGTCAAGGGCTGTCACCATAGGCTTTGACAGTTCATGGGCTGAATATGTCATTCCGAAAGGTTCCGTGGCTCTTGACGGAATAAGCCTTACGGTAAATACTTGCGGATTTGATTTTTTAACGGTAAATGTAATTCCTGAAACGTGGAAGGTGACAACCGCTGCCCGCTGGAATGCGGGGCAGAAAATTAATATTGAAACGGATATGATCGGAAAATATATACTCCGATCCCGTTATTTGGAAGAAAATAAACCGAAAAAAAGCGGCATTACCGAAGATTTCCTTCGGGAGAACGGCTTTTTTTGATAAGAGATACAAATATGGCCATTTGCAGTATTGAAGAAGCGATTGAAGATTTTAAACAAGGAAAAATGATTATCCTTGCGGATGATGAGGACAGGGAAAACGAAGGCGATCTTACTATAGCCGCCGAATTCGTAACTCCCGAGGCTATTAATTTTATGGCAAAATACGGCCGCGGCCTTATTTGCCTGCCTATGGAAAACGAGCTGGCGGACAAACTGGAACTTCCGCTTATGACCAAAAGAAACGGTTCCAAGTTCGGCACCAACTTCACCGTGTCCATTGAGGCGCGGGAGGGCGTAACCACGGGCATTTCCGCCCATGACAGGGCCCATACAATTTTAACCGCCGTCAATCCTCAAAGCACGGCAAGAGATATTGTGACGCCGGGGCATATTTTCCCCCTGCGTGCGCATCCCGGCGGCGTGCTTATGCGTGCGGGCCAGACAGAAGGCAGCGTTGATCTTGCCAAGCTTGCAGGTCTGACCCCTGCGGCTGTAATCTGCGAAATTATGAACGATGACGGCACAATGTCCAGAATGCCCGATCTTGAAAAATTTGCTGCTGAGCACAATATCAAAATCGCCACGGTAAAGGATATTATTCAGTATCGTCTGAAAAAAGGGCAGGTAGCCGTAAAGCGTGTTGCGGAAGCCAATATGCCGACTGCATTCGGGGATTTTAAAATCATTGCCTATGAAAATTCCCTTGACAATCATACCCATATTGCCCTTGTCAAAGGTGACGTTACCACGCCTGAGCCTGTTCTTATCCGCGTACACAGCGAATGCCTGACCGGTGATGTTTTTGCGTCCATGCGCTGCGACTGCGGAGGCCAGCTCCATTCAGCCATGGCACAGATCGAAAAAGAAGGAAGAGGCGTTATTTTGTACATGCGTCAGGAAGGCAGGGGCATAGGCCTTGCCAACAAAATCAAAGCGTATGCTCTTCAGGATCAGGGCTATGACACCGTTGAAGCAAACAATAAGCTCGGCTTCAAGGCAGATTTGCGCGATTACGGTTTGGGAGCGCAGATGCTTGTGGACCTTGGCGTGAGAAAGCTGCGCATTTTGACCAACAATCCAAAAAAAATTATCGGACTGGAAGGATACGGGCTGGAAGTTACCGAACGCGTGCCCATAGAACAGACTCCCTGCCAGTTCAATGAAAAATATTTAAAAACAAAAAAAGAAAAATTAGGTCACTTGTTTGGCAACAGTTGCCGTCATATTCACGGTAATTACGGTGATTTTTAAAGGAGCATGCTATGTATCATATTAAAACTGTTGAAGGCATGATGGAGGCTAAAGGCTATAAAATTGCCATTCTTGCCTCACGTTTCAATGATTTTATGGTAAATTCCCTTATCGGCGGTGCTGTTGATTATTTGGTTCGCCACGGTGCAGACAAAGAGGATTTGACCATTGTCCGCGTGCCCGGTGCTTTTGAAATGCCCATTGTGGCCAAAAAACTGGCAGCCGGCGGCAAATATGACGGCATTGTAGCTCTCGGCGCAGTTATCCGCGGTGCTACGCCTCATTTTGATTTTGTTGCTTCCGAAACCACCAAGGGCCTTGCCCATGTTTCTTTGGAACACAATATTCCCGTCGGTTTCGGTCTGCTGACTACGGACAATATGGAACAGGCCATTGAACGTTCAGGCAGCAAGGCAGGCAACAAAGGCGCTGAAGCTGCTTCCGCTTTGCTTGAAACCCTGCAAGTTCTCAAACAATTATAGGAAATTTTATGCAAAACAATAAAAATGTTCCCCGCCGCTTATCAAGAATGAAAGCCTTTCAGTTCCTTTACGGTCTTGAATTTGGCGATATCAAATCCGTGCAGGCTTTGGAACAGAGCTATAAAAATTTTCCCAATCAGGAAGGCGGAGAAGAAAATATCTGCGAAGGCTTTACTTGGGAACTGATTGTGGGCGTATGGCAGCATTCCGAACAACTTGATGACATTATTCGGCAGTATTCCAAAAAATGGCGTCTTGACAGGGTAGGCAAGGTGGAACTTTGCCTTTTGCGTCTTGCAATTTTTGAAATTGCCTTCAGGCATGACATTCCTGCAAAAGTTGCAATCAATGAAGCTTTGGAACTGAATAAAATCTTTGGGGAAGAACGTTCCCAAGCCTTTATTAACGGGATATTGGACAACTATTCAAAATCTCTTGAAGAAAAAAAATGAGGTATGGTTTATGGCATTGCCAAGTCGTTATGATGCAGAATCCATTGAATTGAAATGGCAGCAATATTGGGCAGACAACAACAGTTTTCACTGTGAAATCGATAAAAGCCGTCCGAAATATTATGTACTTGAAATGTTTCCCTATCCTTCAGGAAACATTCACATGGGCCACGTAAGAAACTATTCCATCGGCGACGTGGTGGCCCGTTTCCGCCGCATGCAGGGCTACAATGTTCTGCATCCTATGGGCTGGGACGCGTTCGGACTTCCTGCGGAAAATGCGGCCATAAAACACAATATTCATCCCGGTGCATGGACTTATTCCAATATTGACAATATGCGCAGCCAGCTCAAAAGACTTGGTTATTCCTATGACTGGAGAAGGGAAGTTGCCACCTGTCATCCCAAATATTACAAATGGGAACAGGAATTTTTCCTCAAATGGCTGGAAAAAGGCCTTGTGTACCGCAAAAAAGCTCCGCAGAACTGGTGCCCGACCTGTCATACCGTGCTTGCCAACGAACAGGTTGAAGACGGAAAATGCTGGCGCTGCGACAGCGTTGTGGAACAAAAAGAACTGACCCAGTGGTTTTTGAAAATCACCGATTATGCCGATGAACTTCTTGCCGATCTCAAAAAACTGGAAGGCGGCTGGCCTGACCGCGTGCTTTCCATGCAGAACAACTGGATCGGAAAGTCTGTGGGGGCCGAGGCAGCATTCAAGCTTGAAAACGGCAAAGGCGAAATCAAAATTTTCACCACCCGTCCGGACACCATTTTCGGCGTAACGTTCATGACGCTGGCTCCTGAGCATCCTATTGTGGACAGCCTTATTTCAGGCGTTGAAAACGAAGCGGAAATCCGTGCGTTCATTACCAAAACACGCAATATGGACAGAATTGCCCGTCAGTCCGATTCCCTTGAAAAAGAAGGTATTTTTACGGGTTCTTACTGCATAAATCCGTTTACGGGCGAAAAAGTTCCCGTATGGCTCGGCAATTTTGTTCTTGCCGAATACGGCACGGGTGCCGTTATGGCAGTTCCTGCCCATGACCAGCGTGATTTCGAATTTGCCAAAAAATATCATATTCCCATGAAAGCCGTTATTTCTGCTGACGGCAAAGAAATTGACCCCGCCGATTTTGAATGTGCTTACACGGAACCCGGCATTATGATTAATTCCGGCGAATTTTCAGGCACTCCCAATGAAGAAGGCAAGGCAAAAATTATTGAAGCCTTGGAGAAAAACGGTTTTGGCAAAAAAACAGTCAACTTCCGTCTGCGTGACTGGAATATTTCCCGTCAGCGTTATTGGGGAGCTCCCATTCCTGTTGTTTATTGCGAAGAATGCGGCATGGTGCCCGTAAAACAGGAAGATTTGCCTGTTCTTCTTCCGCTTGACGTAAAAACTCATGAAGACGGCCGTTCTCCGCTCCCCACCTTTGAGGCGTTTGTGAATACAACCTGCCCCAAATGCGGCAGGCCCGCAAAACGTGAAACCGATACCATGGACACCTTTGTGGAATCTTCTTGGTATTTTGCCCGTTATACTGACGCAAGAAATGAAGATGCGCCGTTCTCTGAAGACGCGCTTTCCTATTTCATGCCCGTAGACCAATATATCGGAGGCGTGGAACACGCTATTCTGCACCTTCTGTATGCCCGTTTCTTTACAAAAGTTCTCCGTGATTTCGGCTATCTGCCCAAAAATATCGACGAACCTTTCTCTAATCTTCTGACGCAGGGCATGGTTTTGAAAGACGGTTCCAAGATGTCCAAATCCAAAGGAAACGTGGTCGATCCTACGGAAATGATAGCTAAATACGGTGCGGACACCGTGCGTTTGTTCTGCCTTTTTGCCGCTCCGCCCGAAAGAGATTTTGACTGGAGCGAAGCTGGCATTGAAGGTTCATTCCGCTTTCTGCAGCGTGTATGGCGTTTGTTCCATGAAATCCGCGCCAATATTTTTGCCATGAAGCCCTGTTCTTCCGCTAAGGAACAGGCGGACAGCGAAGCCGGCAAGGCTATGCGTCTTCGTGAACATGCCACCGTAAAAAAAGTAAGCGACGATATCGGAAACAGATATCAGTTCAATACCGCCATTGCCGCAATTATGGAACTTGTGAACGAAATGTACGGTCTTAAAGACGAACTGGCAAAATCCGAAAACGGAAAAGCCTTATTGTCTTCTGCCATGGCAACAGTCATAGCTTTGCTTTCTCCCATTACTCCGCATATCTGTGAAGAATTCTGGCAGGATTTGGGCCTTGAAGGAATGGCATGCGCACAGCCTTGGCCTGAGTATAAGGAAGAGGCGCTGCAAAAAGACGTGCTGACCGTTGTGATCCAAATCAATGGAAAGCTCCGCGGCAAAATTGATATTCCTGCTTCTGCTTCCAAGGAAGAAGTGGAAAAGCTTGCCGCTGCCGAACCTTCCGTTCAAAAGCATTTGGAGGGATTGACTATCCGAAAAATTATCGTCATTCCACAAAAATTGGTGAATATTGTAGCTAATTGATATGAATAAAATCTATCGCTTGTTTATTGCGGGATGTCTTTGCATATTGTGTTCCTGCGGATACCATGTGCAGGGGCTTTCCCCAAAAACAGGGGAATCTGTTTTTGGCAGCGGCAGCAAAACAGTTGCCATTGCCAAAATTGAAGATCCTTCCCTGTATCCGTGGATAAATTACTATGTGACCAATCAGTTTCATTCTGAAATGAATGCCCGCAAGCTTGCCCGTTTTGTAACGGACAAAAGCAAGGCTGATTTTCTGATGGAGATTTTGTTGCATAACCTGTATACTGCTGACAGCCTTACTGATGAGCAGGACAGGACCATATTGAATACCATTTACATTACCATGGAAGTGCGTATTAAAAATACGGAAACCAATGAAATTTGGTCTTCCGGCTCATTGACTTCCTCTCAAACGTTCCTGAGGGTATCCGAAGAACAGGCTGTTAGTGACGCTTTGCAGGAACTTGTTTACCGAGCTTTCAATGCCATGGAAAATACGTTTTAATTTATGATGCAGGAAGCGCAGCAAATAGCAGGTTTTTATTTTTGCCATTGCCCTGACATGCAGATGGCAAAGGAACATATTGAAGAAAATTACCTTTCTTCCTTCGGTGAGGCATGGCAGCATGCCGAGCGCCGTACTTTTTGGCCTGAAGACATTGCGAATAATACGTTTTTTTCTGCACTTGATTCCAACAGTTTTGAAATAAAAAACAAAATTTTTTATGTGCGGGACTGTCATGACCTTTCCATGGAAAACTGGAAAAAAATTTCTCAGGCTCTTGGCAGACCCCGTTCTGATGTTTTTCCTGTTTTTTTTATCCATAACAGTCTTGAAAAAGGAAAACTGAAACTTCCTGCCGCAGTGCAAAAACAAAAGTGTTATGAATTTGCCAAGAAAAAAGGCTGGATTTATGAATCGGCCGGCATTACCGAGAATAATTTTGCCGCAATTATAGAAAAACAGGCTGCGGCAAAATACGGGCTCAGTCTTGCCAATGATGTGATCAATATTTTAAAAGAAACCTTGTCTCCTGATTTTAATAGTATTAATAATGTATTGGCACAGCTCAGTCTTTTTGCGGGGCAGGGAGAAGTTTCTTCTTCCGTTGTTGCCCAGCTGACCAATTATACGCCTGAGCTCGGTTTGTTTGATTTAATTAAAAAAATTGAAACAGGAAATTCCAAAGAAGTTTGGCAAAATCTTCTTAAAGACGGAAAACAGCCCGATGAGGGGCTTTTGTTTGCTTTTATTGCAGTAATGATGCGTGAAATGCGTACGCTTTGGAAAATTAAGGCAAATGAGCAGGTATTTTTGCCAAGCAGTCAAATTGCCAATAAAACCAATATTGCAAACAGACTCGGCTTTACCAATATTTCCAAAATAATTTCTTTGCTGTGCTTTGCGGAATATTCCGTCAAGAGCGGGAAAAAATCACCTCTGGAAACTTTTGAGGAACTGATCAAAGACATTACCAAAATTTATGCCAGGGACAATTCCGATCTTTCAATTTTGTTCAGTGTTTGCGACAGGGCACAATAAAGGGGCAGGCCATGGCAGAAACAACAGAACCGCATTTTCACGGGCACAGGCAGAGACTGCGCGAACGGGTGCTGAAAAATCCTCAGGAAACCGAATCTTACGAGCTTTTGGAACTGCTTTTGGGCTATGTGCTTAAACGGTGCGACACAAAACCGCTTGCCAAAGAATTGCTTAATCATTTCGGTTCGCTTTGGGGAATTTTAAATGCTCATCCTGCAGAGCTTGAAAGCATAAAAGGTTTTGGGGAGTCTTCCAAAATATTTTTTATTTTGCTTCGGGAACTTGTGGCCCGTTATTTTATGGAACCCATAAAAGAGAAAAAATCCGTAGGGTTGGATGATATTGCCATGCTTGCGCGCTGCAGGCTGGACGGTCTCAGTCATGAAGAAATTTGGGTTGCCTTACTTGACAATAACAACAGACTGCTTAGTTTTGATAAAGTACATACAGGAAATACGGATTCCGCATTTTGTTCACCGAAAATGATAGCGGAAATTGCCATAACCAAGAAAGCCACCGCGCTTGTGCTTGTTCACAATCATCCCGGGGGTGTAACCAAGGCTTCATGGGCAGACAGGGAAACAACCCTGCATATTCAAAAAGTTATGAATCTTATGGGAATACGTTTGCTTGACCACTTGATTATTGCCGACGGAAAAGTTATAAGTCTGGCCGATAATCATTTGCTGGCAGAAAATACCATTTTATTTAATGACAATGATAAAAGCATATTATAGTACAGGAAAATATAATGGCCAAGAAAAAAGATAACGAAGAAATTGCAGAAGTGACGGAAAAACCGAAAAGAGGAAGACCTAAAAAAAACACTTCTCAAGATCAGAAAACAAATCCTGCAATGAGTGAAGAAGAGGAGCTTTTAATCGGTGATGAAGCCTTGCTCAGTGAAATTCCTCATGAAATAGGCTTGTTATCTTTGCGGGAAAATGTGCTTTTCAATTCTATGATCATGCCCATTTACGAAACCCGTGAATTTGGCATAGAAGCCATCGAAAAAGCGTACAATACTTCAAAATTTATTTTTATTTCGGCACAAAAAAACAGTGGCGTTGATGAGCCCGAAGTCCATGATCTGTATGAACTCGGTACAGTCGGTCTTATTCTGCGCATGATAAAAATGCCCAACGGTCATATAAAAGCCCTGATTCAGGGCGTAAGCCGTGCAAAATGTTTGGGTGAAATTGCCAATGCAGAGTAT
>CALUWZ010000072.1 GCA_944324625.1 uncultured Mailhella sp.
AAGGAAATTTTGTTCCCTATTCGTATCTTGATAAAAGCCATGGTCTCTATGCAGGGGATTTGAAGATGGCTCCCTATGCAGACAGGGATTTTGCTTTTCCCGTGCAGGGGCTGTCCGTAACCATTCCCCATAAGCAGGCGGCCGCGGCATTTGCGCAGGCCGTCGGTTACAAGGTGCAGCTTGCAGGTGCGGCCAATACCCTGTATTGGAACAGCGGCATACTGACTGCGGAAAATACGGACATTGCGGGGTTTTATGCACCGCTTCGGAATTATTTGGAAAAAAACGACAGCTTTTCTTCAGCTGTGATATACGGTGCAGGCGGAGCGGCACGGGCGGTTCTGACGGCACTGCTGCATATTCGGGATCTTAAAACCGTCTATGTCTGCGCAAGGCGTGCGGAGCAGGCTTATGAGCTTATCGCACATTTTGAAGGCAATGCGGAACTTCTGCAGAAAGAGGGGCTGAACACAAAAGCTCGGCTTGCTTATCTGCCTCTTGTGCATGAGGAATTTCCCTGTGATTTAGCGGTAAATACCATACCGCAGTGGGGAGAAAACGCCGAAAGCCCGAGGCGGGATTTTACGGGTGTCCGTTATGCCTATGACCTGACCTATCAGAAAACGCCGTTTTTGGCGCAGGCAGAACAGGCTGGCTGCATTTGCCAAGACGGCAAAGCCATGTTTGCGGAGCAGGCCAAGGCACAGTTCAGACTGTGGACGGGACTGGAAATTCCCGAACAGTGTTATGCCGATATTTTTAAAAAATAAAAAGCCCTCACAGAGGGCTTTTTTTTTATTCTCTGAAAATTGGGCGCCACGGCAGATTTGCTGTCTGCAGATACGGACTGTCTGCGGAAAGTCTTTTTTGCGTTTCGGTGCAGGCGGATTAATGCCGCTTTTGCAGAACGGCGAAGTATAAAATGTCATGTCCCTGAAAAAGCGGATTTAATGCTCCTGCATGCAGATATTCCTCGCTGACAAGGCGCATGTCGGGAAATTTTGCAAGGAAATTTTTGATTTGCCCTTTGTTTTCCCTGTAAAAAACAGAGCAGGTGCAGTAAAACAGAAAGCCGCCGTTCTGCAGGCGGCTGTGCGCCAGTTCCATAAGTTCTGCCTGCACTGCCAAAATGTTTTCCAGATTTTCCCTGTCAATGCGGTATCTGACTTCGGGATTTCGGGCTACGGTGCCCGACGTAGTGCAGGGGCTGTCCAGCAAAATACAGGGAAATTCCTGCACTCCCGCCGCCGCAATGCCCTCCTGCGCCGTGCCTTGCCTGATTTCGGGCAGAAGGCAGGGATCGGCCGTTCGTTCGGCAATGCTTTGCAGGGGAACGGCTGTTTTTGTTTCTGTGTCATTATTGCCTGCCGTTTCGCAATGCCGATATGCGCCGCAGCGGCTGATACTGTCTGCAAAACGGTTTTGCCCGTTTTTCTGCAGTTCTTTATTGTCCTCATTTTCAGGCTTCTGAACGAAATGAAGACGGATTAATTGTTCCCGAAACTCCTCAAGCCTGCGGCCGTTGGGTTCCGTAACAAGACGGACGCAGACATCTTTTTCCATGAGTCCGAGTGTTTTTCCGCCCCGTCCGCAGCACATGTCCCAAAATCCTTTTTTAAAGTTCGGGCAGGGCAGAAAATTATCTGCGTTTTTTTCGGGAGCTTGGGCGGCAGTGAGCAGAAAATCGCTGATTTTTTCCGTGAGCAGGGCAGAGCAGATTCCCTGACGGGTCAAAAATCCCTGCTGTTCAAGCGTGGCGTATTCTGCGCCGTTTTCGCCGTCAGCAATGAGCAGAGGCGTGACATAAAGGGCGCTTTCGGGCAGTTTTGCCGTGTGCGGTGCCGAAAAAATCCGTTTATTGAGGCGGTAGCTCGGCAGGGGAGTGCAGAAACTTTCTTCCGCAAGGATTTGGATGAAATTTTTGTCCAGTTCGTCGGTAAAAATTTCGCCGAGTCCTGCCAGTTCATGGAGTCTGCGCAGGGCTTTGCGGGCAGGTATGCGGTTCGCCGAAACAGGCGTGTGCAGAATTTGCCGAAAAGCTTCAATGTGTTGTTCCGCTTTTGGGCGGTCTTTGAGCAGGGCGCGCACAATGGCGTTCAGGGCATTGGCTTTGGCCTGTCCCTCCTGTTTTTTTAAAACAGCCACGTATTCGTTGACGCTGACATGCTCTTCCTTGTGCAGAAAAAACAGTTCGTACAGGCACAGGCACAGGCAGTATTCCATGGTTTGGCTGGGCTTTTGCCTGCAGTAGGGCCGCACAAGCTGTTTCAGCATGCCGCCGCGGCGCAGTACGCCGTAGCAAAGCGTCATCAAAAACGCTTTGTTTTGGCTGAACGCATTTTCAAGCTTGGCAAAAGCCTGTTCCAAAATTACGGGAAAGGGCAGGGCAGACTTTGTCTGCAGAAGACAGTGCAGGGCAAGTTCACGCACGTTTGCATGCTGTGACGCATGGTTTTTTGCCGCTGACGCGTGCTGTCCGCAGTCCTTTGCAGTGCCTGTGCTTTGTTTTTTCCGCTGTTTTATTGCCATATTCTTTTGCAGCTTCGGTTTATTATACGGAAAGGAATTTATTCTCCGCAGACAAGTTCAAAACTTGTTTTGGGATTATTGCGAAGATAGCCGTTCTGAAAGGCTTTTGCGTCCATGCTTGCTTTTCCTGCCAAACGGATTTGGCGTATGCCGTAAAAACTGTCCGCACATTTTACGGCAATGTATTTGCCGTATACGCCTGCCACAGCGCCGAGGGGCAGGGATTTTTGCTCTTCCGCGGGAGCAAAGTCCGTGCGTTCAAGAGGAAAGCCTGCTTCAATGCGGCAGGCTATGGGGTCTTTGTTTTCCTGCAGAAGAATGGCGGTTGCACCCGGATTTGGCGAAAAACAGCGCACGTGATTGTGTATTTGAACGCTTGTTTGGGAAAAATCGATCTGCGCTTCCTGTTTGGTCAGTTTGGCGGCATGGGTGGCAAGTTCGTCATTTTGCCTGATAAGGGTTACATCGCCTTGGCGTATGAGTTCCAATGCTTCCAAAAGGAGCGCTGCGCCGGAACGGGCAATATCCGCAAGCAGCGTGCCGGAATTGTGGCAGTTTTCTTCCGTGTCATTGATGTATACGCCCTGCTGGAGCAAAATGGGGCCTGTGTCAAGTCCTGCTTCCATGCGCATAATGGTTACGCCCGTAATGGTGTCCCCGTTCAGAAGACAGCGCTGTACGGGAGCTGCGCCGCGGTATTTGGGCAGAAGGGAGCCGTGTACGTTGTAGGCGCCGTGCTTTGGAATATCCAAAACTTCCTGCGGCAAAAGCATGCCGTAGGCGGCAACCACCAAAATATCGGGATTCAGGGCTTTGAGTTCCTTTACCGCTTCGGGATTGTTTCGGAATTTTTCGGGCTGATAAACAGGTATGCCGAGTTCTTTGGCAAGCACTTTGGTTTCAGGTTCCACCAGTTTGTTTTTTCCCCGTCCGCCGAGACGGTCGGGCTGTGTGTACACGGCAGTGATTTCGCCGTGTTCGTATGCGTGCAGGCGTTTTAAAATTTCAGCCGCAAAAAACGGCGTTCCCATATAAACAATGCGCATGATTTATCCTTTTTGTGTGTTGTGCCGGATTATTTTTCAATCGTCCGACATGCTGCCGCTTCTCACAGTCTGCCCGGTGCGGCAGATTATGGATTGAGGCATTTGTGTTTTAAAACTGTTTTTATTCTTTGCCGAGCAGAAGAAACGCGTCAAGCCATGCGATAAGCTCTCCGCATCTGCCGCCTCCGTACATGAGCATGCCGAAGAGTTCGCGGCGCTGGGATTCGATGATTTCAGGGGCTATGGCTTCGCTTTCGGTGAGGCTGTCGCAAAGGCGCCTTGCAAGCAGCCAGTTTTTTGTGCCGTGTATGAAATGGAGCATGTTTTCGGCAAAATGCACGCCCTTGGTCAGCAAAAATTCTTCCCGTCTGTCGCTCGGCGGAAGAACAAGGGCTCTGCCGAGGGCAAGGCGCAGGGCATTGAGCTGGGAGCCGTGCACACTTGTATTCCAGCCGTACAGCCAGTCAGTGCGTTTGAACAAAAGCTGAAGATCTTCGGCAAGTTTGAAAATTTCCTGCAGCTGGCCGTTCAGTTCGCGCAGTATGGGCCATGATTTTTGGAAATCCGTATTGATCCACACTGGCGCAAATTTTTCCGTGTTCAGAATATTTTTGCACAGTCCGAAGCCCTTGGCGTCAAAAGCCGTTCCCGTGGCGGTCAGCAGGCTTGTGTCTTTGTTTTTGAGCACGGTGCGCAGAATATGCGCCAAAATGGCCGAGGCATCGGGGGAGTTTGGGGTTTCCAAGTGGCTGTAGCTTAAAACATAGCTGCCTTTTCCGAACGTGCCGGCAATGACGGCGGGCTGTCCGTCCAAAAGTTTGGGGCGCAGGCGTATGCCGTAAACATTTTCCCAGTCTTCCAAGGTATCGGGAGGCAGACTGTTTATGGGCAGGTCATGGGTATAGAGATCCGGGCCTATTTCACGGTAGCGTGCCAGAATGCGCACTTTTCCCTTTTCGGGGCACAGGGCGATTTCTTCCGCCGCAGGTTCTTGGAAGCGTCCCGGCCACCATACGGGCAGACAGGCTTTTTCCATGCCTTGGGGAATAAATTCGTCGGCAAAAACATCGCAGTAAATATGTCCAGAAATGCGGTGTTCGGTTCTGCCGTTATAAAAATCACGGCCCCACGGACAAAGGGCAAGGCCGTCTTCCAAGGCAAGGCCCGCTCCGCCGCAAAAGCCGAGATAGTTTCCGCCTTCCGCCACAAAGGCACGGATGTTTTCCCGTCCCGTTTCCCCCAAAAGATTGGCTTTCTGTCTGCCTGAACCGCCCGGAACGATTAAGACGCTGAAGTCTTTTTTTCGGAGAATATCGTTTCGGCATTCCTCAGCCGTAACAATTTCATAGGGCAGACCTGTCTGAATGACCGTGTTGAGGACAAGGTGCCCCCACAGGGGTGATGCGTCCCATAAAATAGCAATCATATAGTTTCCGTTTGCTTTTTAATGAATTCAGGTTCGGCAGGCACAAAAATATTGTTGTCTGCCAGAAGTTTTTCGAATACGGCGCAGGCAATGTCAAATTTATCCCTGCATTTGGTGTGGCTCGGTTCTGTGCCGCCGAGCAGTATATAGCAGTGGGCAGAGCCGAGTTCCTGTCTGAAGGCATGGTGCAGGGCACGGATTTTTTCATAGGTTTGGAGTTTGGTGCTGCCTTTTTCCGTATCTCCGCTGCTGAACAAAAGTCCGGTCAGCATATACAAGCCCGTCAAAAGTCCGCAGGTTTCCTGCATTTTTCCCATGCCGCCGCCAAAGCCTTCCGCCATTTGGCAAAGGTGCTTGGGGCTTACATCAACCAAATCCTGATAGGCAAGGGCAATGGACTGGGCGCAGTTGACGCCTGCCGCATTTGTCCGTTTTGCCCATTCTGCGCGTATATTCATGGCAAGTCCTTATTAATTATAAAAATATTCTTTTATGCGCATAGCATGGCTTATTTTGAAATTCTATAAAATTTTTTACGGGGACTTTATTCTTTTGAGAACCGATGCATATTTCCGTTTTATTTTTTCGGCAGGAAACTGGATTTTTTCTCTCATAAAAAATAATGCATGCTAGCTGTTTTCTTTTTGTCTGCCGATTTCATATTCCGCCCTGAGCTGTCCGCAGGCCGCTTCAATGTCCTGCCCTTTGCTTTTGCGGACAATCGCCGTAACGTTTTTTGCCCACAGGGCCTTTTCAAAAGCCAGCAGGCTTTCCGGCGTGGGCGCTTTGTAGGGGGAATTCGGGGTATCGTTGTAAGGAATGAGATTTAATTTTGCCTTGAGCCGCGAACAGATTTTAACCAGTTCCCTTGCGTCTTCCATGGTATCGTTTACTCCGCCGATGACAAGATATTCCAAGGTCATGCGTTCCCTTGTGTGCAGGGTGTAGCTTTCAAGGGCGCCAAGCAGGTCGCTGAGCTGCCATTTTGCTGCCTTCGGCATGAGCATGGCCCGTTTTTCCTGTGTGGGCGCATGCAGGGAAACTGCCAGATAGGCAAGATTGCTGTCCCCGAGTTCTTTGAGGCCTTTTTGGATTCCGCAGGTGGATACGGTTATGCGGCGCACGGAAAAGGCAAGTCCTTTGGGGTGGTGAAGGGTTTTCAGGCTTTTCATCAGATTGTCGAAATTGAGCAGGGGTTCGCCCATGCCCATGAAAACCAGATTGCGGATAAGAGGGTGTTCGGGTTTTGTGTCGCCAAGATAGTGGCGGGCAGCCTGCACCTGTCCCAAAATTTCTCCCATGGTCATGTTGCGGGTGAAGCCGAGTTTGCCCGTACTGCAGAATGTGCAGCCCATGGCGCAGCCCACCTGCGTGGACAGGCACTGGGTGACCCTGCCGTTTCCGTCCTTTGCCACGCTCGGGATAAGAACTGTTTCGATAAGTTCGCCGTCTTCAAGCCTGAGCAGGAATTTTACCGTGCCGTCTTTGCTTTTGCTGACTTTTTCAACGGACGGGCGGAAAAGGTATGCTTTTTCCTGCAGGATTTGGCGTGTCTGCTTTGAAACATCGGTCATTTCCTCGAAGTCCGTGCAGTTTTTGGCCCAAATCCAGTTCCAAAGCTGGACGGTTCTGTATTTGGGCAGCAGCAGTTCTTTTGTTACAAAAATCTCAAGCTCCTGAAAGTCAAGGCAGTTGAGGTTTATTTTTTTATCCATTATGTATCCTGTATGCTGAAAAGTACGCTTTTTTATACTGTATATCAGAAAAAAAAGAAAGCGGAAAAAACACGGCTTAACAGGCAAAAAAATAATTTTTTTCTTGCAGAATGAGCATTCTTTAGTGGATTGATAACATTACCTTAAATGAAGCATAATTTTTTCCAAGTATTTTTTTTGCAGTGCATTTGCAGCTTTTTTACAAAAATTTGATTGACACAAAAAGAACAATTGGCTAAATTGCTCTTTAAGGGTCGGGAAATCAGCAAAGATTTTTTCTGATGTACCGATTCTTAATTGGTTTTTTTGTAAATACATGCATTTTACGGTAAAGGCAAAAAGTCAGGGTTTGTAAGTATGACTGTCAGAAATTTTTCACATATAACGGCATTGGCAGCGGGGGCTGCCGAGGTTTGCGTATTGGGGATGCGCGGCTTTGCCGGGACAGCGGAAAATGGACTTTGCCGTTTTGAAAATGCAGGTATTTTGGGCTCATAATACATTTGTGTATTGTGGGTCTTTTTGGTTGGTTTGTAATTGGAGGAGGTTTCATGTTTAAAAAAGCTGTAATGGCATTTATGGACCACTTTGAAAGCTACTTGTGTCAATTTTTGTTAGTTTTCTTTGTAATTGTCATTTTTTTGCAGATTGTTCTCAGACAAATTAATATGTCTTTGAGCTGGACGGAAGAAATTGCCCGTTTTGCGTTTATTTGGTTTATCCTTTTCGGTGCCTGCTACGCCACAAGGCTCTGTGCTTTGAACCGCGTTACCGTGCAGTTTATGAAAGCGCCGCAGTGGGTGACCAATGCCTTTTTGTTCCTCGGCGACGTTATTTGGGTTATTTTCTCTCTTGTTATGGCGTATTACGGCTATCTTGCCGTTTTGGACCTGAGGGAATTTCCTTATTACACCCCTGCGCTTGACTGGGATTTGGGCTACGTTTATCTGGTGTTCCCCCTGAGCTTTACGCTTATGGCCATCCGCATCATTCAGGTTAACGTAATGAAGTATATCTTCAAGATTGAAATTGCCGACCCCGACCAAGAGGCTATGGAAGAAAGTAAGAAAGCTCTTAACGCAGAGGTGGAAGAAGAATGCTAGAAATGACTCCGGGTATGATTGGAGCGGTGCTTTTTTGCGTATTCTTTGCACTGCTTCTTATCGGCAGCCCCATCATGGTTGCCTTGGGTATTGCTACCATGTCCTGCTTCTTTTTGCTGGACATCAGCATCAGTATTATGATTGAAAAGGCTTTTGCCAACCTGACCGCGTTTCCGCTCATGGCTTTGCCCTGCTTCGTTCTGGCAGGGGCGCTCATGGAGGCGGCGGGGATTTCAAAACGCCTTGTACATATTGCAGAAAATATTGTCGGACCTATTCCGGGCGGCCTTGCCATTTCCACGGCTCTTGCCTGCGTGTTTTTCGGCGCCATTTCCGGTTCCGGTCCCGCAACCACTGCCGCAGTCGGCATGCTTATGATTCCCGCCATGGCCTGCAGAGGCTATAATAAGGCGTATGCTGCTGCGACAACGGCTACCGCAGGCGGTATCGGGATTATTATTCCCCCCAGTATCCCTATGGTTATTTACGGCGTTACCGGTCAGCAAAGTATTGCAAAAATGTTCATG
>CALUWZ010000073.1 GCA_944324625.1 uncultured Mailhella sp.
CATGACGGACAAAAAGAAGAATTATGCAGCCAAGCCATTTCCAAAATAAAAATTAACTTCATAGCCGAAAAAATAAAAGAACACTTAAAATTGGAAAACAATGCACTGCTTTTGGAAGCCGGTACGGGCGAAGCCACCTCTCTCGTTCCGCTTATGAAAAATCTTTCTTCAGATATCAGCTGCATGGGATTTGACATTTCCTTATCAAGAATTCAGGCAGGAATCGGCTTCTGCAAAAAGCATTCTGTCAACCCGAAACTGTTTTGCGCCGACATGCTGCACATTCCCCTGCCCGACAGCTGCGCAGACATTGTCTTTACCTCTCATGCCATTGAACCCAATACAAACAAAGAAAAGGAAGTTTTTGCAGAACTATTTCGTGTCAGTTCCCGATATCTTATTCTGATTGAACCCAGTTATGAACTTGGAAACGAAGAAACCAAAAAAAATATTGAGAAACACTGCTATATCAAAAATCTGAAACAGGCGGTTTTATCCTTTGACTGCGAAATTCTTTATCATGATTTAATGCCGATCAGCACTTATACAAACATGTCCGAAATTTTTATAATCGAAAAGAAAATGACAGCCCCAAAAAACAGCAAAAGCTTTGTTTGCCCGCAGTGCAAAAAAGAACTGATTCTTCACAACAACAATTATTTTTGCTCTGAATGTTCCGTGGTTTATCCTATTCTCAACAATATCCCGGATCTGAACATCAATCACGGAATTTTGTTTTCCCATTATCTGAATGCATAAAAAAAGCCCTCATTTGAGGGCTTTTTTTTGCAGTTTCAAAAATCATTTTCCGAAAATTACTCGTCAAGCTTCAATACCTGACGGATAAGCGCGGTATTTTGTTCTCCGCTGTTATGCTTATAACTGTTGTGCAGATAATCAAGCGGAGCATGATGGCATTTGCGCACAATGGAATGAGCCATTTTTTCCAATGCCTCCTGCAGTTCCGCACTGTGTATTCCGAGGTGTTCAAGATTGCGCAACGTTTTTGCCACTTCCTCGGAAGCAATTTTGCTGCCTTTGTTTTCAATATCCATGATAGTCGGCATTAAAGACAAGGAACCGCGCCAAAATTCAAAAGCTTTAACTTCTTCGTCAACGATCTGCGAAGCTTTGCTGGCTTCTGTTTTTCTGTTGGCAAGGTTTTCTTCCACGACTTCTTTCAAATCGTCAATGTCATACACATACACATTGTCCAAATGGTTGACGGCGGGGTCAATATCGCGGGGCATTGCAATATCAATTAGGAACATGGGACGTTTTTTGCGTTTTTGCATAACATCCTGCATAAATTCCGCATGAATGATAGGTTCCATGGAACCTGTTGAGCTTATCACAATGTCCGTATCGACAAGACAGCTTTCCAAAGCGTCAAACGTATACGCTTCACCGCCGATTTTCTGTACCAATTCTTCGGCACGGGACAATGTTCTGTTAACGATTTTCAATTCTTTGATCCCGCAGTGCATAAGATGCATGGCGGCAAGCTCCGCCATTTCGCCTGCACCAAGCAAAAGCGCCTTGTGTTCGCTCATATCGTCAAAAATACGCTTGGCAAGTTCCACTGCGGCATAGCTTATGGAAACGGCACTGGATGCCACGGCAGTTTCGCTGCGGACCCTTTTGGCCACGGAAAACGCTTTATGCAGAAGCCTGTTGATTAAAAGTCCCGCATGCCCTGCATTGACGGAAAGACGGTATGCCGCTTTAAGCTGTCCCAAAATCTGCGGTTCGCCGAGAACAAGAGAATCCAGACTGGAAGCAACCCTGAACAAATGGCGAACAGCCTCCATATCTTCATAATGGTACATACAGGCACGCAGTTCATTGATATCCGCGCCCTTTGTTTCGCACCAGACTTTCAGCAAATCTTCATAATCACCGTCATAAACGACAATCATTTCCACCCTGTTGCAGGTGGATAAAATCAGCGATTCTTTTACGGCCAATTTATTTTCTACAGAGGATATTCCCTGCTTATGACACAAAAACGGCCATTTTTCGGGTGAAGTAAATTCCACCAAAGCAAATTTTTCACGCACTTCAACTTGGGCTGTGCGATGGTTTAATCCGATAAGATGAATGGTCGACATGGCTTATACACTAAAAACTGTGATGAGTTGGTAAAAAGGTGTTCACGACAAAAATGGAAAACATGGCAATTACAAACACAATTATGGCGAGTTTTGCGGTTTTTCGTCCGTTTGTGCCATGAACTTTTCTTTCATAAAACAAATATCCGTAAAGCGCAAGAATAATCAGGGAGATGATTTCCTTCGGGTCAAAACTGAAAAAACGCCCCCATGCCATGTAGGCCCATACAAAACCGGACACAAGCCCGACTGTGTATACGGGAAAACCTATATTGGCGGCAACAAGGTTTATTCTGTCAAGAGCACTGAGAGAAGGAATGTTTTTGGGCAGATGAATAAGCTTTGTTTTATTTTTCAAAAGTTTTTCCTGCCAAAGAAACAATGTTCCGGCCCCTGCGGAAATCCCCATAAGGCCTATGCCTGCAAAAATAAGAAATAAATGGATAAGCAGCAGAGGACCGACCACCAGATTTTCCATAGGTTTTTCCTGATGCAGAAAAATAATGGCAGACAAAAGCAAAATAAAACAAAGGGGGGCCACAAAAATAAAAAGGGTAACATGCCGCAGTTTATAATAAATCAAGAATGAAATTAAAAGCAGTGACCAGCAGAGCGGAATAAGATACCATGAACGCAGAACCAAAATTTCCATGTCCCTGATAAAGGTTACGCTCAGAAGCAAAGACAGCAAAACAAAGCTTGTGCCCAGACAGCAGAGAGCTTTTTTTTGCGCAGAAGCGGTCAGATTCCCGATCATGCCGTAATACAGCAAAGCCGTGGCCACGGCGCACAGCACTAGGGAAGAAAGAGAAAGTGTAACTAACATACTGTTTCCTTGTTATCACCTTATTGTTTTTCTTTTATATGAATAAGTTCCCTGTCATCAATTTCGGAAATAACGGCATCGGGCAAAACCTGCGCCAATTTCCGATGCAGTTCGGGAAATTTCCGCAGTTCCAAAAGCCCCATGATTTCCTCGCGAAAATCCTTTGCAACCAAAGCGCGGAAGATATCCGCCCTTTTGTATTCCGCCACATTTTCCAAAATAAGCGGCCGCAGAAATTTCAAAAGCCGCAAATAAGGAACATAGCTTTTTGAAATCCAGTTGTTTAAATCATCTTTTAAAGCTTTTGTAAATGCCGGACTTACCCCCGAACTGGAAAGGGCCAGCACCAGATTGTCATAATCCAAATGGGCAGGAACAATAAAATCTCCCAATACGGGATTGTCAATCACATTGCAGTGAATGTTTTTCTGCAGGCAAAGCTTGGCAAAATCATTATTCACTTCAGAAGAACCCGTAGCCGCAAAAGCAAGACGCACATTTTCCAAATCATCGGATTTAAAATTCCTGTGCAGATACGTCACCTCTGCCTGCAAAGAATATTCTTCAGAAAAAGCCGTAAAAAAATCCTCTCTGCAGAGATACGGATCAATCACAAGTATTTCAAGGGGATTGGCTTTCATAAGCGAGGCAATTTTTCTTCTTGCAACGCGCCCTGCACCGAGAACCAAACATTTACAGCTTGTAATATCTAAGAATAAAGGATAATATTTCATATCCCAAAGTATAGAACTTTATGCTATACTTTTCAAGACAAAATTGCTATAAAAAGCCATAAGGCCAATACCCAGAAAGGAATACAATATGAAATCAATCAAAACCTCTCCCGAATTCATGAATCTGTCCGAAGACGAAATCGTAAAAGCATTGGATGATTTTGAAAATCAATTTGAAACGGAAGACGATGTGGATTCCGAAGTGGAACCTGACGATCCCATTGTCAAAGAAGTTGCAAGACTTATCAACGAATACACCAACCGCTTTGACGAACTTATCGCCGAAGCCGGCGAAGGCGACGACCTGCCTGAAGAAATTTTTGAGTACGAACCTGAAATCATTATCGAACGCGTAGCCTATGAGATTTTTATGGACGCCGTGCATGACTCCATGCAGGACGCAGACGATTATGAATAATCCCCGCAGAAATATTTTTGCCGAAAACAAATAACTGCCCCCTCACGGGGGTATTTTTGCCTGCCATACCATGTATTCAGAAATTCAAAACGGAAAAAAATCCAATGAATTCGCGCTTCATAATTTTCTTCTTGTTGTAAAAGAAAACCATGAAGATGCACACCATCTTGCCCAAACAATTAAAGCATGGCTTGAAGAAAAATCCCTTTCTGCTTCAATTGTCAATGCTTTCATAGAAAAAAGCGAACTGCTGGAACAAACCCAAAAACACGATATCGCCGTTATTTTGGGCGGTGACGGCACAATTTTGGGAATTTCCAGAAACATGTATGAAAACCCCATTCCGCTTGTGGGAATAAATTTCGGGAAAGTCGGCTTTCTTGCAGATATTGCGCCCGACAAATGGGAAGAGGGTCTGAATAATCTTTTAAGCGGCAAATACCAAATCCAAAATGTCACCCCCCTGCACTTTGACCAGTGCCGCAACAACCACATTATCCATTCGGGCATAGCCATGAATGACGTGGTGGTTTCCAGAGGTGCCGTAGCAAAATCCATCTATATCAATCTTTGCATTGACGATGTTTTTTTAAGCAATCTGCACTGTGACGGTCTGATCTGTTCCGCTCCCCTCGGCGCAACCGCCTATGCGGCTTCAGCCCACGGCCCGCTGGCATTTCCTGCTCTTGACGCCCATATTCTGACACCCATAAGCCCCTTTGCAGGCTCTTTTCCTCCCCTTGTCATGCCGAGAGAAAGCACCATTCAAATCACCAGTCTTGAAGACAGAGAAGCTTTCATTACGGTTGACGGGCAGGATGTTTACGAAGTTTTGGAAGGCGACATGATTTTCGTCAAAAGCGCCGAACACAAAATATCCATGTTTGTCAGTGATCCGCGCTGGTTTTGGAAGCGTCTCGGCGACAGGGGATTCATTATGCCCGGTCCGGGAAAATACAGCAGAGAATACAAAAAACAGACAATACTTAAAGAAAAACTTTAATTTTTTCATTTTTCTTTTTAATTTTTCTTGAAAATATTAACAGTTGCAGATATATTACTGCGAACATTCAACTTGAGGTGCATACATGAGTTCAGCTTTTAAAAGTATTGATGAACAAATTAAAATCATACGCCGCGGCATTGTTGATTTGATCAGTGAAGAAGATTTGCGGAAAAAACTGGCAAGAAACAAACCGCTCAATATCAAAGTCGGCTTTGACCCCACTGCTCCCGACCTGCATTTGGGCCATACCGTTGTTATCCACAAAATGCGTCATTTCCAAGAGCTCGGACATAATGTAACCTTTTTGATCGGCGATTTCACAGGCAGAATCGGCGATCCTTCAGGACGTTCCGAAACCCGCCCTCCGCTTACGGAAGAACAGGTTATTGCCAACGCCAACACCTATAAGGAACAGATTTTCAAAATCCTTGACCCCGAAAAAACAACTGTGGCTTTCAACTCCAAATGGCTGAACGCCCTGACGCCGACGGAATTTCTGCGCCTTATGAGCAGCTGCACCGTTGCCCGCATGCTTGAACGCGACGATTTTTCCAAACGCTACAGAGAAGAACGTCCCATTGCCATTCACGAATTTTTCTATCCCCTTGCCCAAGCCTATGATTCCGTCGCCCTGCAGACTGACGTGGAAATGGGCGGCACCGACCAGACGTTTAACCTTCTCATGGGCCGCACCCTGCAAAGCCACTACGGCCAAGAACCGCAGTGCATTATCACGGTTCCTCTGCTCGAAGGACTTGACGGCATCAGAAAAATGTCCAAATCCTACGGCAACTATATCGGCATTTCCGAAGAACCGAAAGACCAGTTCGGCAAAGCCATGAGCATTTCCGACGAACTCATGTGGCGCTACTATGAACTTATTTCCAGCAAAACGCTCGAAGAAATTGCTCAAATGAAAACAGACGTGGAAACAGGCGTGCGCCATCCCAAAACAGTCAAAGAAGAACTTGCCTTTGAAATCGTCGAACGCTACCACGGCAAAGAAAAAGCCGAAGAAGCAAGACAGGGATTCAATGCCGTATTTGCAAAAGGCGGCGTTCCTGAAGACGCCCCAAAATACGAATGCAGCGAAGGTGACGAAAGCATGCCGATCAATTTCCTTGCCGCCAGCGGACTCATCAAATCCAAAAGCGAGGCAAAACGCTTGGTGACGGCAAATGCGCTTTCCGTCAATGACGAAAAATATACCGATCCGTATGCTCCCCTCGCAAAGGGCGAATACACCGTAAAATGCGGCAAAAAGGGATTTTTGATTCTTACCGTAAAATAAAAAAAGGCTCTTCGGAGCCTTTTTTTCTGTATAAATTCAAACAAAAAACAAAACTTACTTTTTGAACACAAAATACACAGCCAAAACAATACACACAAAAGAAGCCACGTGATTCCACTTCAGCTGCGTTTTGAACGCAATGACGGAAAAAAGCGTAAATACGGTCAGCGTAATGACTTCCTGAATGATTTTAAGCTGCATAATATCAAACGGACCTCCGTTTTCCACAAAGCCCATTTTATTGGCAGGCACCTGCAGGCAGTATTCAAAAAATGCGATAAGCCAGCTGAACAAAATTACCCCAAACAGCGGCAAAGAAGCAAACCATGTAAATTCCGCACGCATTTTTAAATGACCGTACCATGCAAGCGTCATAAAAATATTGGACCCGATCAGCAATAAAACAGAACCTATTCCCTGTGTCAGCATAGCAAACTCCTCAATTCAGATAGGCAATCTATACCAATAACTCCCGCAAATAACAAGAAAAATCACATCATGTTTTAGCTTGCAAAAAATCTGCTAACTCATTATAATAATTTCAAATCGCATAAGGTGTACTATGATTTCGAGTTTTCTTGCCATAATTTTTTGCGTCATATTGTTTTTAATGATTTTTTTAAACTTTCTGTCCCTGCCGGGCAACTGGGTCATGGCTGTCCTTGTGCTTATCAGCGCTGTTTTTGTTCCGGACGGCACATACGGTTTCTTATACTGGGTCATTCTGTTCAGTCTGCTTATTCTCGGCGAAGGTGCGGAATTTTATCTGCAGATACATCAGGGCAAAAAAGTCAATGCTTCTTCATCATCCAATATTTTGGGCATTGCCGGCGCAATCGTCGGAGGCATTTTGCTTATGCCCCTTTTTCTCGGTTTCGGCGCCGTGCTCGGAACCCTGCTGGGAGCTTTTTCGGGTGCTTTCCTCGGCGAAAGATTTTTTGCAAAAAACAGCACGGAAAAATCCCTGCAAGTGGCAAAAGCAAGCCTTATGGGAAAATTTCTCGGCATTTTGATTAAATTCGGCTTTGGCATGTTCTTGGTATTCTACACCGCAAAAACACTTTTTGCGGTTTTATAAGCAGATTGTACTATGTTTGATTTACTGAATATCGTCTTGGTGGAAACCCGTTTCCCCGAAAATATCGGTTCTGCGGCAAGAGCGTCTGCCAATTTCGGATCTGCATCTCTGTCCCTTGTCAAACCTGAAATGTGGGAAATTGACAAAGCCATTCCTTTAGCCACCAGACAGGGAACAAAGCTGCTGGAAAACGTCCGGGTTTTTGAAACCCTGCAGGAAGCAGTCAAAGACAGTGTGCTCTGCATCGGCACCAGCGCAAGGGTCGGCGGAGTCAGAAGAGAAAGCTTAACACCAAAAGAATGTGCCAAAGAAGTTGCGGAATATCTTAAAAAAGGCGAAAAAGTCAGCCTTGTGTTCGGTCCCGAAGACAGAGGGCTTGAAAACCACCACTTGGAACACTGCCATAAGCTTGTTACCATTCCCACAGCTCCCGAATGCTCATCCCTAAATCTTGCCCAAGCCGTTTTGCTCATAATGTATGAAATTTATCAGCTTGCCCCTGAAAAGCGCAAAATGCGCCAAAGGGACAAAGGCGCCATATCAAGACGCATTACAAGTGAAGAACGGGAACTTCTGCACGGCAAATTAAAAGAAATGCTCACGCAGATAGACGTTATTCAGGAAAGCAATCCCGATTATTTCTTTTTGCCCATGGCACGCTTT
>CALUWZ010000074.1 GCA_944324625.1 uncultured Mailhella sp.
CTTGCCGCAAAACTCTTCCGCTCTGTTTCCGCAGGCTTGCAGTCAATAAAACAGGAAACAAATTCTTCCAGCAAATACACGCCGGTGGAATAATATACCGCCAGCGGCGTCTGACTGGGAAAACGGGCATCCAGCTCAAAAACACGCATTCCCCTGTCGGTAAGCACCAGTTCAATATCCATTATGCCGTGCAGAGACAGGTTTTGGGCAAGCTTTATCAATTCCTCGCTTACTTCAGCCGCCAGTTCCGCATTATCCGCAGGAGCAGTCACTCCGCGGCAGTCAAAAACTTCATCCATCAATAATTCGGTAAGCTGAAACGTGCGGTACTTGTTCGGTGTTCCGCAGATTTCCATGGAAAACTGCCGTCCCGGGCAATATGATTCGATAATCCAGTCCCTGCTGTGTATGCCTTCAGGAAGATAGGCAAGAAGTTCGGCTTCATTATGCAGAAGTTTCACGCCCTGACTGCCGCTTCCCTTGGACGGCTTGGCAATGAGCGGAAAATTGACAGTTTCTCCTTCAAAAGCAGGAGTCGGAATTGGCGTTTTGCAGGAAAGGAAAAAATCCCTGCTTCTGACCTTGCTGGACGTAACAGCGTATGCCTTTTCATCAAAAGCAAGCACCAAGCCGTGTTCTTTGCAGAATTTAACCAAAAAACTCAGGGCATTGTCATTTTCAAGGGCTGGCACGACAACGGAAACGCCCCGCAAAGCAGTTTTCAGCATTTCCTCTTTTTCCCTGTTGAAGACAGCCTCTTCCATATCAAGGCAGAAAAACTGATCCGCCAAATGAAGAGCCAAGGGCTGCGCGGATTTATCGAACAAAACAGTGCCCCACCCTGCTTTTCGGGCTAAAATGCAGACTTCAACGCCCTGCAGTCCTCCGCCGGCAACGGCAATTTTCATACTTTTTCCCATTCTGCCTGAGCTTTTTTTACCCAATCGGCGTATTCGCCGGCCGCGGCAAGCTGCAAGCCCATGGCTTCAAGCTGTCTGCGCACGGCAGAGACGCTGCGCCGTTCATTGTCAATATCAAGTTCTTTAGACGCAACACCCGCAAAACCTCTGCCCGAAGGCACCACGGAAGTAACCACATTGGCACCTGCTTCAATGCGCATGGCAAGGCCTTCCAATCCGTCCACATCCAAAGAAGCGGGAACAAGGCGGTCAGGCATGGTCAGACGCATAAGGGCAATGCCTTTAAGTTCATGGGCGCGGCACTCTTCCAAAGTTTCGCCTGCTGTTGACGCAATGGTGCACTCATGGGGCACGTAACTCATGGCGCGGACCTGAGAAAGAGGATCTTTCCGCATTTCTTCAAGGGAATTCAGCCAAGCAGCGTCATCTTCGCCCACTCCGGTGAGCAGTCCGTCTTCAACCAAAAGCCCTGCTTTGCGGGCATTCAGGCGGGCATTTCTGCGTATGTCAAAATCCTGTTTGAGGCGAAGTTTTTTAAAAAGTTCCCTGTCATGGGTTTCCTGATAACAGGCATACCAGTCGGCCCCTGCCTGACGCAGTCTTTTGAGCTGTTCAAAAGTCACCACGCCCGGAGAAACCATTATAGGCAAACCTATTTTCGTATGCAGTTCGGAAACGATTTCTTCAAGACGGCAAAAATTCTCCTCAGTCACATAATAAGGATCTTCCCCCAAAGTCAAGTCAAGCAAATGCACGCCGTCATCCGCAAAGCGCCTGCCTGCCTCCAAAAGTTCCTGCAGACTTTTTCTGTAGCGGTCTTCGGTTTTGTTGCTGATACGGTATTGGCAAAATGCACAGTCGTTTCTGCAGTAAGTGCTCAAATACAAAAAACCGTACACAAAAATTTTATTTCCCCAAACCCTGTTCCGTTCTTCCCGTGCTTTGCGGAAAAGCTCCGCCTCGGGCAATTCGGCGGTTTCTTTCAGGTTTTCTTGCATAACTCCCTCTTTCCCCTACAAATGCAGGCGTATGCCGTCAATATAGGTCAGACTGCGGCCTGCCTTTGCCAAATTGTTTTCATCGGTGGCGGACATGGTCAGACGTTCCATGCCGAAACCAATTCCCACCCAGTTGTCCGTTACGCCCCATTCAGCGTCGAGCGGATGAGGGCCAATGGCGGAAGAACCGAGTTCCATGCCGTTTTTATCAACAAAATCATCGGTTTCGCCGTAAACCGTGGAATCTTCGCTTGCCAGCTTCCAATCGCTTATGCCTGCGGCATCCAGCACGACCCTGCCCCATTTAAGCAGCTGCTCCCGAAGATCGATTCCTTCGGGCACGCCCATTTCCACCAAGTTAAGCATGGTAAATTCATTGGAATGTTTCTGTCCCTGCGTTTCCCTTCTGAAACAGGGGCCGATCTCAAAAAAACGGATGGGACGGGGACGCAGCTTCCCAAGTTCTATCATATATTCATAAAGGTTCGGCGCAAGCATGGGACGCAGGCATCGTCTTTCGTCAATCCAAAAAACCTGCTTTTCCATAATGGAGCCTTTGAAAACCCCCATTTTTTCCAAACGCTTTTTGGTCATGATTATGGGCGTATGCACCTGCAGAAAGCCTTCGCTGCGCAGGGCTGCGGCTATTTTTTCTTCCAGCGTCAGAATATGGGGCCTGCGTTCGTTTTCACACAAATCTTTCAGGCGTTTTTGCTGAAAATCAACCAATTCTTTTTCTTTCTGCTGAAAGAACGTATTGCGCTGCTGATTGGTTTCAAACGTTTTTTCTATATCCGCACTGTCTGCGCCAAGTTCATTCAGACGGCGTATCTGTTCTTCTGTATAGGCAATCATATTTTTTCCCTGTCCAAAACGGCACCTGATTTTTTCTGAAAAGAAGTGCCTTGATATTTTTCCAATTTCCAATCCGGAATGGCACACTGTTTACAAGGGGACACAAAAATTTTATTGCGCAGCCAGCGGCTTGCACGGGAAGTTCTGGAGTTTCTGATAGTGAACGTTTTACCGCAGTGGGTGGAAATAACGGCAGTGCTGCCTGTAATTTCAAGGCTTCGTATTCCGTGGAGAATACCTTTGCGGGAAGGCCAAAGCTTCATTTTTCCAATGAGAGTAAAAAGTGGCTGATTTTTGCGGTACGTGCGCTTTTTTTGGGCTGGACGGGCAGGCTCATCAATTTGACTCATATCATTTCAAGCCTTTATAGCGATTTTTATGTGGCGGGGTGTCCGGGAGTCTCACCCGACTACAGGGGTTTAGAGTCCCTGCGATCAATTCGATCCACACCCCTTGCTGAACTTTAGTTTTTATAGCAAAATTGCGGTCCAACGTCCAGCAAAAAAAGCGTTTAAAGCTGAAAATCAGCGCAAAAAAAACTTGTCCGCCG
Organism: uncultured Mailhella sp.; assembly: GCA_944324625.1. Lineage (GTDB taxonomy): Bacteria > Desulfobacterota > Desulfovibrionia > Desulfovibrionales > Desulfovibrionaceae > Taurinivorans. The sequence continues at coordinate 3,324 of CALUWZ010000074.1, forward strand.
ACTTGACTTTTTCATTGAAATTACAGATAATTTCTCATGTTAAAAAGATATTTTACACCGCATTTTTCACAAGCAAATCCCGAATGGAAAAACTTTACCGAACACAGCAGGGACATTGAGCTTGACTACACTTCTCCCTACATACCGAATGACTATGATCTGATCTATGTCAAAAAAGGCTATGTTAAGATTTACTGCAAAACAAATCTGAAAAATGAAGTGTTTACGCTTATTGTCGGCGAAAACAGTTTTGCCAATGTGGGCGGTGCCATTACAGGAGCCAACCGTTTTTCAAAAATCATCACTGATTCAAAAGCAGAACTTCGGATTTTTGACTCCTATTTTTTCTGGGATCTTGATTTTATAAAAAATCACCCCGCGCTGCTGCAAGGCATGGCCAAAAACATTGCAAAATGCATTACGTTTCACACCGTGCGTTCCCACTATAACTGTTTTTACTCCAGTCTTCCCCAGCTTTGCCAGACCATTCTGACAATTTCCAAAGAAGGCTTTCACGAAAACTACAATCACGTAAAACTCATAACCCAGCTTGACTTGGCGGATTTAAGCGGCATGCACCCTGTAACCGCGTGCAATAATTTAAAAAAACTTCGCGAAGCAGGAATTATCGGCAAATTGACCCAGCAATATATAGAAATTCTCGACATGCAAAAATTTAATCTTATCGCCACCGGACAAATGGTTTTATAACTGCGTATGTATCCAACCAGCTTTGCACATCTTTTTTTGAGACTGACCAATGTCAATGACAAATGGCGTTCTCTGCTGCCCAATTTTAAACAAACTGTTTACAAAAAAAACAGCATCATAAAAGAAACTGATTTATTTTTGTTTTTTTTTTTTTTTGGGGTTATCCACACATCCTACACCAGCATTTCCGGGGTTGAGTGGATATTTATTTTTCAAAATCAAGGCTGCATTTTCAATGAACACGCACTTTTTGACACTCCCATAAAATTTCAGTACACAGCCAACACTGACTGCACGGTGCGCAAAATCCCCATAAAATATTTGCAGTCACCGCAATTTATCGAAGAATACCCCGATTTGTATATCAATTTTATTGAAACGCTTGCTCTCAAGGAATCCATCAGTTATTCCTATTTTTCGGATCTTGCATACTCTTCCGCCAAAAGCAAGGTTTGCCAAGCTATTCTGGCCCTTGCCAACGAACACGGGAACGCCATGTTCACCCCCGGCATTACCCAAGCGGAAATCGGAGCAATGCTCGGCCTGCACCAGACCAGTGTGGCCAGAGTTATTCAGGATTTGCGGCAAAACCGCATCATTGGAGCTTTTACCAAAAATAAAATAGAAATTTTCGATATTGACAAGCTGCGCAGCATAAGCTGTGAACTTATGCCCGAACCGGCAGACGGATTGCTTATATAACAATTTCAAAAAATTATGCTTTTAATAGAAAAGCACGGCAAAAAATGACGGCACTGCGCATGCATGCCGTTTATTTTTATGCTCAGAAAACTGCCGCTTTCAAAGAAGAACAGCCGAAAAGCTCCTGTCAAACTTTTCGGCTGATATTAATTTTATGAATAATTCCGCAAAGAAAAGCGGATTACTGACAAGGCAAAAACCTTACTGCAGCAGAATATCCTTTTCTCCGCCCGCCTGCATAAGGGAAACAAAACCGCTGTCTTTCAGCATATCCCTGCATTTTTCAATGGAAAAACCTCTGCTTTTGCTGGTTTCTTTTTCCGTATCCCGCGGATTGACGCCAAATTCCGCATAAATACAGTTGGCGCCGGCATAAAGACCAAGCAAATCAGGCTCATGCACCGCTATGCTGGAAAGTTCTTTATTGCCCACCATGGCAAGCGCAACAACGGCAACCAGCTGGGCTGAACGAAGCAAAGAAATTCTGCCGCGTCCGCTCATGGCTGAAGTTACGCAGATACGGCGCATGACTGCATTTTGAAAACAGGACAGCTCGCGGGAAAGCCAAATCTGTTCCGCTATTTCTTCAGCGCTGTGTTCAGGCCCCACCGGTTCGCAGCATGTGTACCAATCAAGACCTTCTTGTTTCAAAAATTCAATGGTTTGTATTCTGTCCTTCTTTTTCAGCGTGGTATCAATTTCTTCGCCAAGGCGCATAACATGATAAAAGCCCGTAACACCGGCACTTTTAAGTTCAGCAACCTGACTGTGCTCCAAATCTCCGCAGTTTAAAACCAAATTTGTGCCTTTCGGCAAGGATTTTTTTGCTTTTTCAACAGAAGAAAGCAGTGTTTCAAACAAAGAATTATGCATAAACAGCAAGAAATGCGAAAATACCCCCTTTCCCGTTATCTGCCTGTTCACGGAATGTATGCCTTCTTCAGGAATTTTCCATAACTCTTCAGAAAAATGACTTTTTCCGAAGGAGCAGAATTGGCAGTCCGCGCTGCAGGGAAATGCTTCAACGCCTGTCTGACAGAGAAGCATGGCTCTTCGGCCAAAGCGTTTTCTGCTGACATATCTGCCTGCCTGCCGAATTGCATCGGCTTCCATGCTTGCTTCATCGGTTTTTATCAGTGCAAGCACTTCGTCTTTTGAAAGCGGAATGTCGCTGCAGGCTTTTTCCACTATCGCACGTATTTTGGAATCAATACATTCAAACATGACAACCCCCTATAATTGCTCATGATTTATATAATATTTTCTTTTTTTATATCCTAAAAAAATTCTTAAAAATACTGCATTGACTAATTTTACGGTATTTTTTTATTAATTTTAACTGCTTTAAAATTAGCGAAACCAAAAAAAAAGGGTACTGAAGCCAGTACCCTTTACTTGTGACATAAGCGTCAAACAATCTTTATTAATACAATTCGTTATCAATAAAGCGCTTATCTTCTTTGCCCTTCCAGAAATCAGCAACACCGAGTTCTTCTTCTGCTTCGATAAGAACATTGCGGATAGCTTTAACCTGTTCGGGGCTGAGAGGATTCTTTTGCTTGTGGGTTGCAAGAATGTGTTTTGCACGTTCACGAGCCTGTTCATAGATATCGGGTTTGCCGGAGCGTACCCACATATCATAGTTTTCACGGTTCATGAGGTTATAGTTGCTGAGCATACCGAGGTTTTCCATGGTATCGATTTCAGCGAGATATGTGCCGAAGGGACCTACGTTTTTGATCATGTCGGTGCAGAGATTGTTGGCGTCAACCTTGAAGCCTGCAATCATACGCAATACGTAATCAACAACTTCGTCATCCACAAGCAGGGTAGGAATGTCGAACGTAATACCCGTCTCAAGCATGCCCTGACCGAAAAGAACGCTTGCACCTGCAAGTGCGGTCATGAGGCGGTTGAGAGCGCGTTCGGCTCCTGCCTGCATGTCACTGCATTTGGAGTCAGTCTAACCACCGGCGATATAGCTGGGGATATTGTAGTATTTGGACATACGGGCATGAGCTGCGTTAAGAACAAATACTTCAGGAGCCCCAACAAGAGAAAGGCCTTTTTTCATATCCATTACGCAGGCTGAAGAACCGTAGAAGGTCGGATTGCCTTTGTTTACGCACTGCATCAGTGTATTGAAGGCAAGGAAGTCAGCGTTGTGAACTGCAACGCTGCCTGCAAAATGGATCGGAGAAGTAGCGCCCTGCTGAACCATAACAAGAATATGGTTGGGAAGGCCTGCTTCTGAAACTATCATTGCGTTTTCGCAGGCTTCTTCGGAAATACGAAGAGGGCTGATAGTTGTATGGTTGAAAGCGGTGCGGGGACGTTTTTTGAGTTCTTCTTTGCCGCCTGCTGCAATTTCAGCCATTTTAATCATTTTTTTGGTTTGGAAAGGAGAAGCTGATACCAAATGCATTGGTTTGCTGGTGTAGCAAAGGGCTACTTCAGCGTTATGCATGGAAGCAGATTCTGCAGGAACGTCTTGAGGTCCGATTGCACGGTTATAAATGTGAATGTTGTCAAGGGAGTCAACAACACGTACAATATCAACGGCATCCTGTTTGATGGTCGGACGGCGTTCGCCTGTGTTCAGGTCCAAAGTAAAGATACCTTCACCGAAGTTGGAAGCATATACTTGGTCCTGAGCCATGTGAATATCATCTTCTTCAGTTCTGCCGTAGTGGGTGAACTCTGAAGGGATAGCTTCTAACATGTCCTCTACTAAGTGACGAGGAAAATGTGTACAACCTTCGCTGTCTTCCCAGCAGCCATGGTCACGAAGAACTTCACGTGCTTTTTCGCTGCCGAAAGAAACACCGCGGTCTTTCAAAACTTCAATTGAAGCTTCATGAATTTTTTCGCAGTCTTTTTCCTTGAGGAAGTTCAGGGAAATTCCTACACCCTCTTGAAGACTGGAATGTGCCCACCTTTTCATAAAGAAACCTCATTGTGAGAAATTAAGATGTGCGTTATGTGGTTTTTGCCACAACCCCTAGCCAATCCTGCTAAGCAGGAAAAATCATGTTTTCCACGTAGGAATCGGAAAAACCTGCGTGGCTTGAAAGTTCGATATAGCGCATTTTCTCAATAATGCTGCCCACGCTTTCCTTGGCGCCCTTTTCAGTCATATAACGGAGAGCCCCGAAACTTGCGCCGTTGCCGAGAACATGGACTTTGTCTTTGAGCTGTTCGGGAATAAGCCCGATGCGCGTAGCACTTTCCTTTCGCAGTGCGGAACCGAATCCGCCTGCAAGATATAATGTACTGATG
>CALUWZ010000075.1 GCA_944324625.1 uncultured Mailhella sp.
ACATCTTGACAATCATGAAGTGGAAATTGAAGTCAAGGAAAATTCTCCCCAGATAGATATGTTTGCCATGCCGGGCATGGATCAGATCGGTGATCAGATCAAAAGCCTTATGGGCAAGATTTCTCCTGCCAAAACCCAAAGAAAACGCTTAAAGACCAAGGCGGCTTTTGATATTCTGCTTCAGCAGGAATGCGACAAGCTCATTGATGAAGACAAGATCGTTGAAATTGCCAAGGAAAGGGTGGAACAAAGCGGCATTGTGTTTATCGACGAAATCGACAAAGTGGCAAGTTCTGCCAATTCCCAAAGAAATTCCGATGTGTCCCGCGAGGGCGTGCAGAGGGATTTGCTGCCCATTGTGGAAGGCAGCACCGTCAATACCAAATACGGCATGATAAAAACCGATCATATTCTTTTTATTGCCGCGGGTGCGTTCCATTTCAGCAAGCCTTCCGATTTAATTCCCGAACTGCAGGGACGTTTTCCTCTTCGCGTGGAACTTCAGCCCCTCGGCAGGGATGAATTTTACCGCATTTTGACAGAGCCTGACAATTCTCTGCAGAAGCAGTACACTGCGCTTTTGCAGACCGAAGATGTTCAGCTTTCTTTCACGGAAGACGGGCTGCAGGAAATTGCTTCTTTTGCGGAAGAAATCAATGCCGAGTCCGAAAATATCGGGGCGCGCCGCCTTTATACCATACTGGAAAAAATTCTTGCGGACATTTCTTTTGAAGCACCCGAAAGAAAGTATCAGCATATTGTCATTAATAAAGAATATGTGTGCGAGCATTTGAAAGATGTTCGTGAAGACAAGGATTTGAGCCAATTTATTCTCTGATTGGCCATACGCTTTTTCGGACAGCATGAGCAGTACGTTGGAACTTGTTTTAACAGGCATGAGCCATGACGGCAGGGCCGTGGGCAGAGTATCGGATAATTCCGCTTTGCACGGCATGGCTGTTTTTGCGGAAAATGCCGTTTCAGGTCAAAGAATTTTGGCTGAAATAGTGAGCAGAAAAAAAAATTTTCTGGAAGCACGGAGTGTGCAGGTTCTTGAGCAGTCTCCGTTTTTTCAGGAGGGGATCTGTTCCCGCCAAGCCGAATGCGGGGGCTGTGTCTGGCAGAATCTGCAGTATGAAAAACAGCTTGAGGAAAAAGAGCGTTTTGTTAAAAATTCATTGAACCGCCTCGGCGGGCTGAATATTTCGGCATCTTGTTTTTTTCCCATATTATCTTGTCTTGATACGCAAAATCCGCAGCCTTTGTATTACCGCAATAAAATGGAATTTGCTTTTTTCTTGGAAAATTCCCGTTTGAAATTGGGGCTGCGCAGGAGAAACAGCCATGATATTGCGGAAATAACCGACTGCAGGCTAATGCCGTCCCATGCCATGAACATTTTGGCGGTGCTGCGCAAAAGTCTGGCGGATTTTTGCCTGCCTTTTTACCGATATGCGGTACTGCGCCATTTTGAGGGCAAGTGGACGGCCGAGCTTATTACTTTTCCTTTTTCCAAAAGTAATTCCGCACTTGAAAAACAAAGCGTGCAGGCTTGTTATGAAGCTCTTAAGCCGTATGTCAGCGGTCTTGTGCATTCGGAGCGCAGAGCAAAAACAGATGTGGCCTACGGTGAAAAAGTTCTGAAAGAATACGGAGATACAAATCTTTTTCAAACACTTGGGTTTAAGGATTATGCCGTATCCTTTCAATTGGGAAGTTCTTCATTTTTTCAGGTCAATACCTGTATGACGGAAATGCTCTATGCCGTGGTGCAGGATTTTGCAAAATTGGTTTTGCCGGATCAAAACGCCCAAATCTGGGATTTTTACTGCGGAGTGGGATCAATCGGTTTAAGTCTGGCCCCCCTCTGTCTGCGCAATGACGGGGAATTGACGTTTTCACGTTATCAAACTGTTAAAGCAGGCAAAAGTTCCTTGGCTTACAAAAAGCCGCTTTTGCTCGGTGTGGAAGCAGTGGAGCAGGCCATTTGTCTGGCAAAAGAAAATGCCCGCCTGAACCAGTGTGATTTTGCGTATTTTGAAACTGCTTCAGCCCAAAAATTGGGAAAGTATTTTAAACGCTTTTCCATGCCTCATCTCATTGTTTTGGATCCTCCCCGTGCCGGAATTGAAGAAGAAGCCGTCAGAGCGGTACTGGAAAACAGTCCCGAACATCTTATTTTGGTTTCCTGCAATGCAGCCACTCTTGCCCGTGATCTGGCAAAACTTGCGGAAAAATATTCGGTTTCGGCTGTTCAGCCCGTAGACCTTTTTCCCCATACGCCGCATGTTGAAACTGTGGTTTTACTGGAAAAAAATCAATAAAAAAGGCACTGTCTGCGGACAATGCCTTTTCTGTTTTTAATATGCTGAAAATGTATTATAAATATGCTGATTTCAGCTTGCGTATTCTGAACCATGATTCCTGAATGCGTTTTTTGGAAATTTTGCCTTCCTTTACAAGTTCGGCGATGCAGGCATGGACTTTTTCGGGAAGTTTCGGGTCATATTTGAAATTGTTGCTGAAAAGCAAAATATCGTTTCCTGCCGCGATTGCTTTGTATATGCTTTCTTTTAGGGAATAATGGTTGACAATGGCGCCCATCTGCATGTCGTCTGTAATGACAACACCGCCGAACTTCAGGCGTTCGCGGAGCAGCTTGGTCACGGCATTGTAAGAAAGGGTTGCGGGAACGCTGTCCAAATGTTTGTGGTAAACATGGGCAACCATGATCATGCCGTCATATTCTTTGTCAATAAATTTTGTGTAGGGCAAAAGTTCTTTTTCCTGCCATGTTGCCGTAATATCAGTAAAGCCTTTATGCGTGTCTTTCAGGGCATTGCCGTGTCCGGGGAAATGTTTGAGCGTCGGCACTATGCCGTTTTTTTTCATGGCTTTGGCATAGGCGTAAGCATGATTAATGGTTTCAAGGGCTGTTTCGTGAAAAGCCCGTTCCTTGCCGCCTATGGCAGGGGAGTTGGGATTGTGCAGGTCGACACTTGGCGCAAAGTTGACATTAAAACCGCATTCCTTCAGTTCCAAGGCAATTTTTTTGGCAATTTGATATGTATGTTCGTCATTTTGTTTGCCGAGGCTGTAGGCTGTGGGGTAGTCGGTAAAACCGTTTTTGCTGCTGAGCCGCTGCACTTTGCCGCCTTCTTGGTCAACAGCCACAAAAAGCGGATATTTGCTTGTTTGCTTCAGCTCTTTGATAAGATTGGTAATTTGTGCTTTGTTTGCCAGATTGTAGGGAACAATATTTCCGTGTGTGTAAAACAGAATAATGCCGCCGGCTTTGCCTTCCTGCAGTATTTTGCGGATTTCTTCATCTTCCGCAAGGCTTTGGCCCCGCATGCCGAACATGAGCATTTGTCCGATCATGGCATCTAAATCATTGTCGATTTCCTGAAATTCTTTTTCATGCTTGGGCAGAGAATTTTTGGCATGGGCATTTTGAAAAGAACACAGGCACAAACAGCACAGTAAGGCAATCCAAATTTTTTTCATACAATATCCTTAAAAAATTCTATGCATTATGACTATACTTTTTTATTGGCATTGTAAATAATCTTTTGTATACTCACAGAGTGAGGTTTTTATGAAAAACATATTGTTCGTTCTTGTTTTGCTTTTTGTTTTTCCCTGTTTTTCCCATGCAGAAACAAGTATTAAAATTGGCACCATGCCTGCGGCGGATTCCATTTTGCTGTATGCCGCAAAAGAAGAACAAATTTTTCAGAAATACGGACTTGATGCGGAAATAGTGCCGTTTCAAAGTGCCATAGAACTTGGCGCCGCCATGCGCAGCGGTGCCGTTGACGGCTATTTTACCTGTCTTATCAATGCTGCGATTCAGCATCTTGGCGGAACGCCGCAGACCATTGTGGCCACAACATCCTATGCACGGCCGAACCAGCGTCATTTCGGCCTTGTGATTTCCCCTAAAAAAGAAATATCTTCCCTTGCCGATTTGCAGGATAAAACCGTTGCCGTCGGCAAAGATACCATTGTGGATTTTTTGCTGACCCAATTTTTAAGGAGCAGAAATCTTGATGATGCATATATCAGGCGTCAGGATATCCGTTCCATCGGCACGCGCCTGCAGCTGCTCATGGCAGGACAGATTGACGCGGCCCTTTTGCCCGAACCGCTGGTGAGCACACTGGAAGCAAGAGGCGCAAAAGTTCTGCTTGATGATACCAATCTGCGCATGCCTCTTGCCGTCATTACGTTTTCTGAAAATGTGCTGAATAAAGATATATATGAAAAATTCCGCAGCGTTTTGGCTGAAAGTGCGGATTTAATCAATGCCGATCCGGACAAATACAAAAAACTTATGGTAAAAAGCAGACTGCTTTCCGCCGATACTGCCGATCAATATTCCATGATAGGTTTTGACAGGCAAAATACCCCCTGTTATTTGCCCTCTGCCGAAGAGCTTGACCTGTATTTTTCTTGGATGCTCGAAAGAAAAATAATTTCCCGCAAACCTGATCCCAATGAAATGCTGCCGCAGTTTTAGCCATGCCCCATACGTTGTTTCATCCTCTTGAACAGCATCGTGCAGGCTTTGCCGTACTGGGACTCTGCAAAGAATATGCAGGCCGGCCTGTTTTGCGCAATATTTCCTTTTCCGTGGAGGCAGGCAGAAGTCTTTCGGTCATCGGAAAATCAGGCTGCGGCAAAAGCACGCTTCTTTCCGTATTGGCTCAGCTGCAGCCTTATGAAAGCGGAACCGTTGATTTTATAACGGAAAACGGCAGCTCTTTTTATGAAGCCTACGGACGTATGCCCCGTTTTGCTTATGTTCTGCAGGATTACGGACTTTTTCCGTGGAAAACGGCCTTTGAAAATTTGGCTTTGCCGCTGCAGCTGGGAGCTTTTTCCAAAAGCCATATTCATGAACAAGTTTTGCGGATGCTTGCGGAACTGGATTTGGAAGGGCTCGGAAAGCGTTATCCGTCGGAGCTTTCGGGAGGGCAGAAACAGCGTTTGGCTCTTGGAAGAGCGCTTATTGCAAAGCCTGAAATTATTTTGCTTGACGAACCTTTTTCCAGTGTGGATGCAATCAACCGCGAATATTTGCAGAATGTCATTTTATCGCTCTGGAAAAAATACCGCTTTACGTTCGTGCTTGTGAAGCACAGTGTCAGCGAAGCCGTGTATTTGGGCAGTTCTGTTTTGTCGCTTGCAAAATTTTCCGAAAAAAGTTTAGAAGCCGGCGGAAAGGCGGAAAAGGGAAATCTGCAGTATACCCTTTTTGAAAATCCTTTTTTTGCGGAAGAAAACATGCGTGAAAAAAAAGAATTTTTTGAGCTGTGCACTGTTGTTCAGCATTCCTTGGTGTAGTTTATGAACAGGCTGCGGTATTTGGCAAAATATGCTTTGACGCTTGCCGTTATCGGTTTGTTATGGCATCTGGGTGCGCTGCATTTCGGCGAATTTATTCTGCCGAAGCCGCATAAAGTTTTGGCGTTTGCGTTTTCTTATGTTCGGGAAAGTGAGTTCTGGACGCATTTTTTCATAAGTGCTTACCGTGTCTGTGCGGGGCTGTTTTTGGCTTTTTTTCTTGCTTTTCCCCTCGGTATTTATATGGGGTACAAAAAACGCTTTGACAGTTTTTTTTCTCCCTTTGTTTTTATTACGTATCCCGTGCCCAAAATTGTTTTTCTGCCTGTTTTCTTTTTAATTTTCGGAATAGGCGATTTTTCGCGCATTTTTTTGATTGTGCTGACTGTTTCCTATCAGATTGCCGTGGTGACAAGGGCAAGTATTTTGCATTTGGACCCGAAATATTTTTTGTCTTTTAAGTCCCTGCTGCCTTTGCATGTGCAGGGTACTCCCAAAAAACATTTTCGCACGGAAAAATTGGTGCATCTGCTCATACCTGCCGCTCTTCCGTCTGCGCTGACGGCCCTTCGCATTGCGTCCGGCACGGCTATTGCGGTTTTGTTTATGGCGGAATCCTTCGCAACGCAGGAAGGTCTCGGATTTCTTATTATGGATTCATGGGGCAGAGGTGAGACGCTTCCCATGTTTACGGGGATTATAAGTTTGTGCGTTTTGGGTGCAGCGTTATATGAATTTTGTAATTTTTTGGAACAAAAATTTTGTAAGTGGAAGAATTTTCAGATAAAATAAAATTATTGTATTTAAAAAAAATCTACGTATGATAGATTTATCTTATTTATGTGAGGTTATGCATGGCTGTTGCTGTCGGACAAAGAATTGAAGCTCGCTGTACGCGCTGTAAAGACATTATGGGGCACGTTGTGGTTGCCATGGTTGGCGATGAAATTGCCAAAGTGGAATGCTGTGCCTGCGGAAGCGTTCATAAGTATCATGAACCTGCCAAGAAAAAAGAAAAAATCGAAGCGAAACCTGTTCGGGTGAGGGCAGGGGAAGAACGTTCGGCAGCCGTTAAAGAATCAAGTTCCAGAACTGCAAGGATTGCAAGTTCCGCAGAACGGGCGGAGAAAAAAGAATCCGTTAAAAAAGTCACTGTTTCCAAATCCGAAAAGGCAAATCTTAAAACTCTTGAAGAAATGCAGGCAAAATGGAAAGACAGAATGGTCAGTTTTTCCGATAATGCCAAGCCGTACAGCATGGATGCCGTTCTTGAGAAAGATGATTTCGTGGAACATTCTGTTTTTGGCATAGGCATTGTCCTTGAAACTTATGCTCCCAATAAAGCAGACATTTTGTTTTCTGCAGGCATTAAAAGTCTGCGCTGCACTTGTGCATAATTGATTTTGTATATTGACGGGCACAAAAAAAAGCGTTATTGTGTAATTGAGTTTAAAGAATGGAGAAAATATGTTCGTTTTAGGCAATATTTTGCTGACTGTCGCCGGAATTGCAGGTTCGCTGATTACCCTTTATTCTTTTGTAATTTTTATTGCCTGCATTTTGTCTTGGGTAAATGCTGACCCGTACAATCCCATTGTCCGCATAATCAATGCTCTGACCGAACCTGTTTTGTACAGGATCAGAAAATATTTTCCGTTTGTCATGGTGGGCGGTCTGGATTTATCTCCCATTCTGCTTATCATTTTTTTACAGTTGTTTGACGGAATTGTTATAGGCAGTCTTTATGATTTGGCAATTACCTTAAAATAAAGACATAAATTTTTAACCTCAAAGGAGTGTGCTATGCAAGCAGAAGAACTTAAACGTATCGAAGAGTTGGCAAAAACAGATGCTCAAGTGAAAGAATTATTTGAGAAACACACTGAACTCAAAAAAGTTATCCAGAAATTGGAAGAAAAGCCGTATCACACTCCTGCAGAGGAAACCGAACTGAAAAATCTGAAAAAAGAAAAACTGGAAGTCAAAACAAATTTGCTCAGCCTTGTGGAAAGCAAAGCATAAAACTATCCTAACTTTCTAGAAAGATTAGTATTTATAAAAACAACACTTGGAAAAAAAAGTGTTGTTTTTTTTTCTTTGTTTTGGCATACTAACCAATTATTTGATTATGTAATCTGTGCTTTTTAACTTTTAGTGATTTCGAGGTTTATTATGGAAATGACCGGTGCAGCAATTTTAATGGAATGTTTAAAGCGTGAAGGTGTAGACGTTGTTTTTGGCTATCCCGGCGGTGCTGTGCTTGACCTATACCATGAAATGAGAAATCACCCTGAAATAAATCACGTGCTTGTCCGCCATGAGCAGGGTTCCGCCCATGCGGCTGACGGCTATGCCAGAGCTTCTGGCAAAGTGGGCGTGTGCATAGCTACAAGCGGTCCGGGCGCCACCAATACCGTAACTGGCCTTGCTACTGCCTATGCCGATTCCATTCCCATGGTTTTGGTTACCGGGCAGGTGCATACGCATTTAATCGGCAATGATGCTTTTCAGGAAGTGGATATTGTGGGCATTACGCGTCCCTGTACCAAGCACAATTATTTGGTAAAAGACCTTTCCCAATTGCCGCGCATTATGCGCGAAGCGTTCCACCTTGCCCGTTCAGGCCGTCCCGGTCCTGTTCTTGTGGA
>CALUWZ010000076.1 GCA_944324625.1 uncultured Mailhella sp.
GGCACTTGAAAAAAATGTAGAAAAGGTTGTTGCCCTTTCAACGGATAAGGCCAGTTCGCCGATTAATTTATACGGTGCGACAAAATTATGCTCCGACAAGCTTTTTATTGCGGCAAACGGTTACAGCGGAAGCAAAAGAACGAAATTTTCCGTGGTCAGATACGGCAATGTGGCAGGTTCGCGCGGTTCTGTCATTCCGTATTTCCGTCAATTGGTTATGGAAGGAGCCAAAAGTCTGCCCATTACCGATTTTCAGATGACAAGATTTTGGCTTAAGCTTGAAAATGCCGTATGGCTTGTGATTAAAGCATTTGAAGATATGCGCGGCGGTGAGCTTTATGTCAAAAAAATACCTTCCATGCGTATAGTTGATCTGGCAAAGGCCATTGCTCCTCATTTGCCCATGCATGAAATAGGCATACGTCCCGGCGAAAAAATTCATGAACAGATGATTTCCGTTGAAGATGCAAGGCATACAGTGGAATTTGATGAATATTTTATCATACAGCCTGATCTTGCATGGTGGCAAAATAAAAAAGAAGGCTTGGGCGGCAAAGCCGTTCCGCCGGATTTTGTTTACAGTTCTGGCACCAATACCGATTGGCTGACTGTGGAAGATATGCAAAATTTAATTGCCGAAATTCAATATGAAAAGCTATAATTACGGAAAGCAATATCTTGATGAAGAAGATTATCAGGCTGTTTTGGAAGTATTAAAGTCTGATTTTCTTACATGCGGACCAAAAGTAAAGGAGTTTGAACAAGCTCTCTGTAACTATACGGGTGCAAAATACTGTGTTGCCGTCAGCAATGCTACGGCCGGTCTGCACTTGGCCATGCTGTCTCTCGGTATCGGGGCTGGCGATGAGGCGATTACTTCTCCCATTACGTTTTTGTCTTCTGCCAATTGTGCACGGTTTGCGGGGGCGGATGTTGTTTTTGCGGATATTGAAAGCGATACGGCAAATATTGATGTTCAGGAAATTGAAAAACGTATAACCGACAAAACAAAAGTGCTTATTCCTGTTCATTTTGCAGGACAGAGCTGTGATATGGAAAAAATCCGTGCATTGGCGCAAAAGCATAATCTTTTTATTGTGGAAGATGCCGCCCATGCCATAGGTTCCGATTATAAGAATACCAAAGTCGGTTCCTGCAGATTTTCGGATATGACGGTTTTTTCCTTTCATCCCGTGAAAAATATGACAACCGGCGAAGGGGGAGCCGTTACCACCAATAACGAAGAATTGTATGAAAAGCTTCTTGCGTTTCGTTCCCACGGCATGCATAAAACAGGAGAAATGCAGAATACGTGGGAATATGAAATGCATGAGCTCGGGTATAACAGCCGTATGACGGATATACAGGCGGCTCTTGGCATCAGTCAGCTTAAAAAATTGGAACGGTTTAAAACACGCAGGCGTGAAATTGTGGATTTTTATAATAAAAATCTCGGATTGCCGCATCTTTTTGAAAAAGAATTTTCCAATGCCTGTTTTCATTTATATCCTGTTTTGGTTGAAAACAGAAAAGAATTTTATTTTAAAGCCAAAGAAAAAGGGCTTAATCTGCAGGTGCATTACATTCCTGTCCATTTGCAGCCTTATTACCGCAAGTTGGGGTATAAAGCAGGAGATTATCCGAAGGCTGAGGCATATTACGAAAAATGTATTTCTTTGCCTTTATATCCGATTTTAACCGATAGTGATTTAACTTTCATTATTAAAGCAGTAAAAGAGATTTTACAATGAAGCTTTGTTTGGGGACAGTACAGCTTGGAATGAAATACGGCATTGCGGGTGATCCTCAGCCTGATGCGGATGAGGCAATGCGTATTCTTGATTATGCATTTGCCAACGATATTACATCGCTTGATACGGCTTCTTCTTACGGAAATTCGGAAGACGTTATCGGCAGTTTTCTGCAAAAAAATCCTGCAGCTCAAAAAAAGGTTCGGATTGTTACCAAAACCCCCGCCCATTGTTTTGAGGGGCAGGAAATAAAAAATTATACAAATATCTTGAGAAATTCTTTGCAGGCATCATTAAAAAAACTGCATGCTCCGTTTGTTGAGAGTTATCTTTTTCATACAGCAGATTATGCATACGATTATGAAAAACTTTATGCTCTTTATCAATTAAAACAAAGCGGTGACGTTTTGCACTGCGGAATATCCGTTTATACGCCCGATGAGGCTTTGTCTGCCATAAACAGCGGTTTTATTGACTGCATACAGGTACCGTTTAATTTGTTTGACCATCGTTTTTATACCTCGGGAATTTTTTCTTCGGCAAAAGAAAAAAATATTGCCGTATACTGCAGAAGTGTTTATTTGCAGGGACTTTTTGTCATGGATATGCGGAATCTTCCGCCGTCAATGGCGCAAGCCCGTCAATATTTGTGCAAGCTTAATGAAACAGCGAAAGCACATGGCTTAAGTCCTGCAGAAATGGCTATGGCATTTGTAAATTCTTTTTCTGAGACAGATAAAATTCTTGTGGGGGTAAATTCTCTGGAACAGCTGAAAGATAATGTTGCATATAGTCAAAAATGTATTGATGCGGCTTTAACAGCGGTTATTCTTCAAAAATTTGCTATGGTGCCTCCACAAATATATTTGCCGACGTTATGGAGGTAATGCTATGAAAACTCAAGAACAGGTTTTTGCCGGACAAGAAGCTGATCAATGGTTTTTACGAAATAAGAATGTGATTAATGCCAAAAGTAAGGAAAATGATATTTGTTATAATATAATTAGGCAGTCGTTATCCAAGAAGCAGATACGCAGTGTTTTGGAACTTGGCTGCTCAAACGGCTACCGACTTAATTTTTTAAAAGAAGTTTTTTCAAATGATACAAAGTTTGTGGGCTGCGATGTTTCAAAACTTGCTGTAGAAGACGGCATAAAACGCTATGGATTGGAGCTTTGCTGCTCTTCTTTGGCGGATTTTTCTTACTCTGAACAATTTGACCTTGTGATTGTAAATTTTGTTCTGCACTGGATTGACAGGGAGTTATTATATAACTGCATAGCTAAAATCGATTCATTTTTAAAATGCCAAAATTCATTTCTGCTTTTAGGCGATTTTTACCCTTATGTACCGCATAAGAGGCGCTATCATCATTGCGAGCAGGAAAAAATTTATACATATAAATTGGATTATAAAAATTTTTTCTTGGCGTCAAATTGTTATCAGGTATTGCAGGAATATATATACAATACTGATAAAACAGAAAAATTAGATGGAAACAACCGCGCAGGCGTGGTTCTTTTGGAAAAGAACGATAATTTTTTTATTGAGTTGTAAGGTGTTGATATGTTAAAAAATAATAGTGCAGCAGTACAGGAAAAAGCTGTTCGCCTTATTCCGGGCATGACACAGCTTCTTTCCAAGCGTCCCGACAGGTTCGGCAGAGGGGTTTGGCCGACTTATTATAAAGAAGCCAAAGGCATACTAATAACCGATCTTGACGGCAAAACATATCTTGATTTCAGCATAGGCGGCATAGGCGCAACAGTTCTCGGTTATGCAGATGAAGATGTTAACAGAGCCGTTATTGATGTTATACAAAAAGGTTCAGCCAGTACGCTTAATGCTCCTGAAGAGGTAAAGCTTGCTGAAAAATTGATTGAACTTCACCCTTGGGCTGAGATGGCACGCTTTGCCCGTTCAGGCGGAGAGGCCATGTCCATAGCCGTGCGCATTGCCCGTGCAGCATCAGGAAAGGATAAAATTATATTTTGCGGTTATCACGGCTGGACGGACTGGTATCTTGCGGCAAACCTCGGAAAAAAAGAAGCCCTTGACGAACATTGGATAGCAGGGCTTAATCCGAATGGTGTACCCAAAGGGCTCACAGGAACTGCCGTTCCTTTCAGATATAACGATATTGAGGATTTTCTTTTGGCTGTGTCGCAGGCAGGGGATGATCTTGCCGCCATTGTTATGGAACCGTTAAGAAATTTTGAGCCGACGCAGGAATTTATTGCTGTTATCCATGATACTGCAAAAAGGAAAAACGTTCCGCTGATAATAGATGAAATTTCCGCAGGATTTCGCATCTGCAATGGCGGAGCACATTTAAAACTTGGTTTTCAGCCTGATATGGCTGTTTTTTCCAAGGCTCTCGGCAACGGCTTTCCCATTTCTGCAATTATCGGCAGGGAGTGGATTATGAAGTCTGCACAGGATGCTTTTATTACGAGCACAAACTGGACGGAAAGAACAGGTCCTGCCGCCGCGCTTGCCATGATTGACAAGTTTGTTTCCAATAATGTTTCGGCACATTTGCTGCATATTGCAGATATGGTCTGGAAAGGATGGGAAGAACTCAGCAAAAAATATGCATTCGGTCTGCATATTGGTGGGTTCAAGCCTCTTATTCATTTTGCGTTTCCTGAAAATCATTTGCTTTATACTACTTTTTTTACACAGGAAATGCTGAAAATGGGCTTTTTGGCAGGTTCCGGATTTTATGCCATGTATGCCCATACGGAAAAAGATGTTGAAAAATATCTTTGTGCCTGTGATGCCGTATTTGGCAGGCTGTCAGAACATATAAAAAATAATAATGTCGAAAAGCAGCTTAAATGTCAGACTGCACAGGCAGGTTTTGGAAGAATCAATTAGGAGCAGCCATGAATATAGCCGTTATTCCTGCCCGTTCGGGTTCAAAGCGCATTCCGAAGAAAAATATAAAAGATTTTATGGGAAAGCCTATGATTTCCTATGCAATCAAGGCGGCAAAAGAAGCAGGTATTTTTGATACTGTCATGGTTTCCGCCGACAGCGAAGAAATTGCCGAAATTGCAAGGCAGTATGGGGCGGAAGTTCCTTTTCTGCGCAGTGAAAAAAATGCATCGGATACGGCAACTACCTTTGATGTTATGGAAGAGGTTCTTCTTGAGTATCAAAAACGGGAGAAAGTTTTCGATACTGTCTGCTGCATATATCCGTGCGTTCCTTTTTTGACGGGGGCAATTCTTCGGAAAGCCTATGCTTTCATCGGACAGTATGATTCTGTTATTCCTGTTTGCAAATATCCTGTTCCCATCGAATGGGCTATGGAAGTTCATGGTAATGTTCTTAAGGCTTATGACAGGAAAGCACAAAAAAAACGTTCTCAGGAACTTGTTCCAAAGTTTTATGATGCAGGAATGTTTTATTTTTCCAAGTATGGGATACTGATGGAAAATAAAAGCTTTATCAATGATAATGCATTTGCCTTCATTCTTCAGGAAAATGAAGTACAGGATATCGATACCCTTGAAAATTGGAAACATGCAGAAATAAAATATATGGTTATGCAGTATGAAGCTCGGTCTTAAACTTTGGTCTTCAAATACGGATTTTTATTATCGGGAAGCCCAAAAATTATATAGTCAGGGTCATTTTGATTATATTGAACTGTATGTTGTTCCGGATACCTGTTTTGCATTGGAAAAATGGCAGAAGCTATCAATTCCGTTTATTTTGCATGCTCCGCATTTCAGACATAAGGTTAATTTGGCAGATGAAAAAAATTTTTTTTATAATAAAGAAATTTTTGATCAAGTCGAAAAATACAGACAAAAGCTGAATGCACTGTATACAGTGGTTCATTTGGGTATGGAAGGAACTATTGAGGAATCGGTTTGGCAGCTCAGTCAGATACAGCCCAAAAATTTTGTAGTTGAAAATAAGCCGTATGTTCCGCCCGGATGTCCTCAAAAAAAATGCAGGGGCAGCACGGCAGAAGAAATTCTTTTTGCTGTTGAACAGTTGGGGTGCGGTTTTTGCTTGGATATCGGCCATGCATTATGTACTGCTAATTATTTGGAACAAGCCCCTTATGCTTATTTGGCAAAATTTCAGAAATTATCTCCCAAAATGTATCATCTGTCCGATGGCGACATTAATTCTTTTTTGGATCAGCACAGGCATTTGGGGGCGGGAGATTATGATATGTCAGAAATTTTTTCAATTATTGATTACAGCTTGCCTATTTCTATAGAAACAGAAAAGAGCAGTTTATATAACTTGACAGATTTTATTGCTGATGTGAATTATATTAAAACTATAATCATGGCGGAAAAATAAAATGAAAAAAATACTTATTATCGGCGGCAACGGATTGGGTATCAGTGTTGCTGAGTTTATTGAAGAATGTTCCGAATATCAAGTGCTTGGGTATTTGAATGATTTTGAAAAAATCGGAATGGTTTTGGGCAGCCATGAAGTTGTTGGAACATGTTCTGATTGGAAACGTTTTGGTCCTGATTGTTATTTTGTTTATACACTGCATAGGTTTTGTTCTATGCAGGAACGTTATAAAAAATTAAAACAGCTCCAAATTTCCATAGATAAATTTCCAAATATTGTGCACCCGCAGACTTATATTTCAAAAAGCAGCAAAATTAATGGGTTCGGAACAATAATATTTCCTTTTGCAGCTGTTCAGCATCATGCGGTTATAGGCAGTTTCTGTTCTATCCGTTCGGGAGCAAATATCGGGCATGACTGTCATATAGGAGAATTTAACTATATTGGTCCAAATGCTGTTCTTTCAGGATTTGTTCAAACACAGGAAGGTGTTTATATAGCTCCAAATGTAACGGTAAATTCTTCTGTAACACTGCATCAATTTTCTATGGCGGGAAGCAACAGTGTTATTTATAAAGATATAGCGGAAAATTTGCTTTATCAGGGGAATCCTTCCCGCTGCATGGGAAAAGCCAATGAATAAAATATACAAACTACCTTTTCTTGAAAACAGAACGTATTTGCACAGCACAACCCTGTTTAATTTTTTGCTGCAAAAAACATCTGCCTGCCATTCTATTTGTTTTAAATTTATAAAACCTATTTACAGTAATGCTTTCTTGCTCGATGCAAATATGACAGATGCGCATTCAATTTTTCAATATATTGAAAAAAATGAACAAAAAACAATTGCTGTTCATGAACAGCCTATGGTTTTACCTGCAGGACACGAAACATTTAATGAATCCGAAATTGTTAAAAGGGCAGTTTTTAAAGAAAAACAAATTATTGCCGATATAACAGAAAACAATTTTTTCACTGATTGCATTGCATTGATAAAAGCATTGCATCAGGTTGAGTGCAAAAAACAAGAATCAGGGCGCTGGATTTTCAGCAGAGCGGATTTAATGCAGCTTCCTGCGCAAGGAACTGTCTGTATTTCATTAATTAAAGTAATGCCTCTTCTTTCATGCTGTTCTGTAAAGCAGCAAAATCAAGACCTTGGCAAAATATATTTTTCATGGGTACATAATATATGATAATTACATCGGCTTTTCCGCAGCAAATTCTTACCAGTTCTGATATTTATGATTTATGCAGTTGCCCTCTTGAGTTTCAGGAACAGAAACTTGGTATTCAGTCACGGCATATTTTAAATTGTGATGAAAGCGCATTTGATTTGGCAGTTCAGGCTTGCGAAAAACTATTTTTAAATTATGAAATCAATAAAGAAAGCATTGATTGCTTGTTATATGTGACGCAAACGCCTGAGAAGCGCATTCCGCAGAATTCTTCTTTGCTTCAGCAGGCATTGCAGCTTCCTGTAAGCATATTTGCTTATGACATCAGTCTTGGCTGTTCAGGATATGTTTATGCTCTCAGCACGGCTAAAGCCTTGATGAAAGAATACGGTTTTAAAAATTCTCTTATAGTTTGCTGTGACTGTTATTCAAAATATATCGATAAGACAGATAAAAATACAATGGCTGTTTTTGGTGACGCTGCAACGGCGACATATATCGATGATCCGAATATGATTGGAATAGGTGATTTTGGAACAGACGGGAAAAGAGCGCAAGCTATTATGCTTGATAATCGAAATATTTTAACAATGAATGGAAGGGCAGTTTTTGATTTTGCTTTAAAAACAGTTAAAAAATCTGTTTTGGCATGCCTTGAAAAAAATTCCCTTGATCTTTCTGAAATTGATTATTTTGTTTTTCATCAGGCC